>JBAPMW010000655.1:0-10170 GCA_049278815.1 Hyphomicrobiaceae bacterium | reverse complement strand
GTAGACAGCAGGTGTCCTGGTAGCTGCGCGCCGGCTCAGCCGGGGATGGCGAGGTCGTACAGGTCCAACCGCTTCTCGATCTTGCCGAGCCGCACCTCCATCGCCACCATGTGCTGGTCGTGGCTGGCCAATATCTGCACGATGTCGGACACCATCTGCCGCAGCTCGGCGATGCCGTCGATCACCTTGTCGAGCTTCTCGTCGGTGCGTCGATAGCGTTCATGCACGAACGCGCGGAGGTCGGTGTCGTCGGCCATGCCGCCATTGTCGTAGGACTAGCTCAGAAGCGCAAGCGATCCGCGCCCCCAGCGTCAGCCACGACGCTTCGAGTGCCCGTGCGCCGCACGGCCGCGACAGCTTGCGCGATGCGCTCCGCTTATCGCACCCCTGCGGCTCCGGCCCGTCAAATCACCTTCCGCTCGCGCAAGTCCGCGATGGCGGCGGGATCGTAGCCGAGCTCGGCCAGGATCTCCTTGGCGTGCTCGCCGAGCCCGGGCGTGGGGCGGTCGATGGCAGACGGCGTGCGGGAGAGCGCCACCGCCTGGTTGATCACGGCGACCGCGTCGCGCCGGGGATGCGGCATCGGCACGGCCATGCCCACGTGCTGCACTTGGCGGTCGGCGAACACCTGGTCGATGGCATAGATCGGCCCGGACGGGACGCCGGCAGCGTTGAGGCGCTCCACCAGCTCGGCGCTGCGATGGCGCCTGGTGCAGGCAGCGAGCTCGGCGTTGAGGCGCGCGCGGTTCTCCGAGCGCATCTCGGTGGTGGCGAAGTCAGGGTCGTCGACCAGGCCGGGCGCGTCGAGCGCGTCGCACAGGCGCTTGAAGATGTGCTGGCCGGAGGCGGCGATGTTGATGTGACCGTCGGCGGTGGGGAACACGCCGGTCGGGATCGACGTCGGATGATCGTTGCCGGCTTGGCCCGGCACTTGGCCGCCTACGGTCCAGCGCGCGGCCTGGAAGTCCAGCATGGCGATCTGCGACTGCAGGAGAGAGGACTGCACCCACTGGCCCTCGCCGGAGATGTCGCGCTCCAGAAGCGCGATCAGCGCCCCCATGGCGGCGTAGTTGCCGGTCGACAGGTCGGCGATGGGAATGCCCACGCGCACCGGCCCCTGACCCGGCAGCCCGGTGATCGACATGAGCCCGCCCATGCCCTGCGCGATCTGGTCGAAGCCGGGGCGGTTGGCATACGGGCCGTCTTGGCCGAAGCCCGAGATCGAGACGTAGACGAGGCGCGGGTTGATGGCGCGCAGCGTCTCGTAGTCGATGCCGAGGCGGTGCTTCACGTCGGGGCGGTAGTTCTCGATCAGCACGTCGGCCGTGGCCGCCAGCTTCTTCAGAATGGCGACGCCGTCGGCGGTCTTGAGGTTGAGCGTCAGGCTGCGCTTGTTGCGATGCAGGTTGAAGAAGTCCGGCCCCTCGCGGTCGCCGCCCAGCGCGTCCTCGTCGCCGGCCGTCGGCGCCTCGATCTTGATGACGTCGGCGCCAAAATCGGCGAAGTGCCGCGCCGCCGTCGGCCCCGCGCGGGCGCGCGTGAGGTCGATCACCTTGAAGCGGGATAGCGGTCCCCGACGTTCTCCAATCATGCGCTGAACCTCGCAAGGGGTGAGATGGTGAGTTCAGGGAGGCACTCGTAGCGACGAATGGTTTTCATCTTCGGTCGGAAGAGCGATAACGAGAAGCGCCCGCAAGCCGACACTGGCGATCTCACGGCTGAGCGTTCACCGCTTTCAACCTCGATGGTGGAACCAGGGCGAAAAACCGGCGCGTCGCAACGCCTGCCACCGCTCGATCTCACATCGATGGTGAGTGCCCGCGCGCGAAACCAACTCAGCCCGATACTCACCATCTCACCACTCACCATCTCACGATCACGTGCGGCCTTCCAATGACGGGATCATGGGAGCGAAGCATCTTGCTGATCCTCTCGCATTCGTCCAGCAGGCCCGACAGCACATCGCTTCCCAACAGGCCGATGCGGCCGGCCAAGATTAGGTGCGTTTCCACCTCTCGCGCAGACCCCTGAGCAATTCTGAGAAACTGAATGAAGCCGCCGGCCTGGTCTCGTCCGTAGCCCTCGGCGATGCTTGCGGGGGTCGACGCGGACGCCCTCCGGATCTGGGCGGTCATCTCGTACATCTCCTCGCGCGGAAAAGTGCGAGTGGCTCGGTAGCAGCTCTCGGCAAGTGCCATGACCATCAGCCGTCCAGATCCTTATAGGATTAGATGCGTTTCCTTTCGGCATAGCGTCACCCTCCTCTCTGGCGCCAGACCGAAACTCACCATCTCACCACTCACCACTCACCTCATACAACCAGCACGATCTTGCCGAAGTGCCGGTTGGCCCGCATGTGCTCCAATGCCGCCGCAGCCTCGTCGAGCGGGAAGGTCTTGTCGATGGGCAGGCTCAGCCCACCATTCTCGACGTGATCCCACAGATCGGCGCGCATCGCCTGCACGATCTCGCGCACCTCCTCGACCGAGCGGGTGCGGAAGGTGACGCCGATGTAGTCGATGCGCTTCAGCGCGTGCAGATCGAAATCGAACTCGCCTTTGAAGCCGCCGAGGCGGCCGACGTTGACGATGCGCCCCAGCACCGCCGCCGCCCTCATGTTCTCGTTGGCGACGCTCGCCGAGACCTGGTCGACGATGAGGTCGACACCCCTGCCGTCCGTGGCGGCCAGCACCTTCGCCGACCAGTTGGGCTCGGTGGTGTCGACGGCGAGGTCTGCGCCGTACTCCTTCAGACGCTCGCGCCGCCCCTCGTTGGTGGACGTGCCCACGACGAAGCGCGCGCCTTTGAGCTTGGCGATCTGCAGCCCCATCAGTCCCACGCCGGAGCTGGCGCCCTGGATCAGCACGGTCTCGCCGGCTTTGAGGCGGCCGGCCGTGACGAGGGCGTTGTGCATGGTCTGCAGTGCGATGGGGAGGGTCGCCGCCTGCTCGTAGCTCATGTTGTTGGCCGGGATCGGCGAGGCCCGGCCCCAATCGGCCACGGCATATTCCGCGTAGCCGCCGCTGCCGGTCGCCATCACCCGGTCGCCCGGCTTCAGGGCCGTGACAGCGCTACCGACCGCCTCCACCTCGCCGGCGAGCTCCAGCCCCACGATGGTGCCTGCGCCGCCGATGCCGCCGTGGCTCCTCCCCGCCGCCACCTGCAGATCGGCGCGGTTGAGGCCTGCCGCGCGCACGCGCACCAGCACCTGCTCCGGACCGGGGGTGGGCTTCTCGACCTCCCGGACCTTGACGCCGTCCTCCGTCACAACCGCAGCTTTCATGGTTCTTGCCTCTCCCGTGAGCAGCGCAGGCGGGCGCCTGAAAGGAAGCCTCCGCTGCGACCGTGGCAAAAGATGCCCTGGCGCTGGCGGCCATCTCACACCAATTAGAGCTGGCCGCCAACTGGGTACCGCGCCCGGCAAGCACGGCGGCACCGTCCCCACTTCCCACCCACACGCTGCGCATCCCGTCAGCCCCGTCAAAGACAGGACCGATGTCGAAGCCCGTCGCGAAGCCCGCAGGTAAGCCCCAGTCGCATCCCATGTCGCAAGCCTCGTCGAAGCCTGCACGTTCCGGCCTGCGCCCGCTGCCGCAGATGATCTTTGGCTCGCGCTGGCTGCAGCTACCCCTGTATCTCGGCCTGATCCTGGCCCAGGGCGTGTACGTGGTGCTGTTCCTCAAGGAGCTGTGGCACCTGGTCACGCACGCGACCTCCTTCAACGAGCAGCAGATCATGCTTTTGGTGCTCGGCCTGATCGACGTCGTGATGATCTCCAATCTACTGGTGATGGTGATCGTGGGCGGCTACGAGACGTTCGTGTCGCGCCTGCGGCTCGAGGGCCACCCGGACCAGCCGGAGTGGCTCGACCACGTCAACGCCAGCGTGTTGAAGATCAAGCTGGCCATGGCCATCATCGGCATCTCCTCGATCCATCTCCTGCGCACCTTCATCGAGGCCGGCAACCTCGGCAAGCCGACCGCCACGATCTCGGAGCCGGCGATATTGTGGCAGACAGTGATCCACGTCATCTTCATTCTGTCCGCCATCGGTATCGCCGCCGTCGACCGTCTGGGGCAGTCCACCCTTGCCCGGCGGCACAAGCACGAAGGCGAGTGAGCGCAACCTTCCCGGGGGCGTCCATCCCCATCCGCGCCTCAGGGTTTCGGCCCCGCCCTTTCCTGGGTTTGCTCTGATTGGCCCGCCGCGGTCGCTCCCTAGTCTTGGCGGCTGCGAGAACGCGCTCGGCGCTCGCCCGCCGCGGCTGGGCCGCGGCCGGTCTCTCGGTTGGACGGAGCAAGATCCATGAAGACGCTTCTCAGCATCTGCGCGCTGGCCGGTGCTCTCACGCTCGGCGATGCCGCCACGGAGCGGTGGGCGCAGAGCAACCTCGCGCTGGCGCAAGGCAGCAGCAGCGCCTGCTACCAGAATTGCACCAACGTCCGCAACTGGCCCGCCGCGCAGTGCGCACGGTATTGCCGGAACAAGGCCAAGCGGAGGTGAGCTGAATCGCGGGTAGCCGGCTCCTACGCCCGCTGCCGGCGCGTGTGCGCCAGCCATTGGCGCACACGTGCCTCGGGGTCGGCGTGGGTGACGAAATCCGTGACCACGGCGAGGCTGTCGGCGCCTGCCTCCAGCACGGCGTCGGCGCGCTCCGGCGTGAGGCCGCCGACGGCCACCAGCGGCAGGATGCCGATGCGCCGGCGCCAATCGGCGATGCGGTCGAGGCCCTGGGGCGCCCATCTCATGACCTTGAGCCTGGTCTCGTAGATCGGGCCGAGCGCCACATAGTCCGGCTGCGCCGCCAAGGCGATGCCCAGCTCCTCGTGGCTGTGCGTGCTGATGCCGAGCCGCAGGCCCTTGGCCTTGAGCGCCGCCACGTCGGCGCCGGCCAGGTCCTCCTGGCCCAGGTGCACGAAATCGGCGCCCGCCGCGATCGCCTCGCGCCAGTAGTCGTTGACGATCAGCTGGCAGCCGTGCCGCCGGCACAGATCGAGCGCCGTCGCGATCTCGCGGGCGACAGCATCGGGCGGGGCGTCCTTCACCCGCAGCTGCACGGTCTTCACCCCCAGGGGCAGGATGCGGGCGAGCCACGCCGCGTCTGGCACAATCGGATAGAAGACGTCGAGGCCCTTCATCTCAATCGGACGCCGCCTCACCGCCGCTGCTCCAGGTCGAAGAACGGCGTGCCCGCCACCGGCGTCGACGGCTCCGCCATGTCGCGCATGGGCATCAGGCCGGCCTCGTAGCCGAGGCGACCCGCCGCGATGGCGCCGGCGAAGGCGCGCGCCATCCGCACCGGGTCGGCCGCGGTGGCCACGGCGGTATTGATCATGACCGCATCGTAGCCCAGCTCCATGGCCTCGGCAGCATGCGAGGGCGCGCCGATGCCAGCGTCGACCACCAGCGGCACGTCGGGGAAGTAGCGGCGCAGGCTCTGGAGCGCATAGCGGTTGGCAAGGCCCCGACCGGTGCCGATCGGCGCCCCCCAGGGCATGAGAACCTGGCAGCCGGCCGCCACCAGACGCTCGGCGGCGATCAGGTCCTCGGTGGTGTAGGGGAACACCTTGAAGCCCTGGGCGGTGAGGGCGGCGGCGGCCTCCACCAGGCCGAACAGGTCGGGCTGTAGGGTATCGTCGTTGCCGATCACCTCCAGCTTGATCCAGTCGGTGCCGAACAGCTCGCGCGCCATTTCAGCCGTGGCGATCGCCTCCTTGGGCGTGCGGCAGCCGGCCGTATTGGGCAGCACGCGCACGCCGAGCTGCTTGATGAGGTCGAAGAAGCGGCCGCCGGCGCTCCGGTCGGCATTGGCACGCGCCGTCTCGCGCCGCAGCGATACGGTGACGATCTCCGCCCCCGAGGCCTTCACCGCCTCGCTCAGCACATGCGGCGAGGGATAGCGGGCCGTGCCGAGCAGCAGGCGCGAGGACAGCTCCACGCCATAGGGGCTGAAGGGCTTCGCCGTCTGACGGGCGTTCGCGACAACGCGGGGCTTGGTGGTGGCCGGGGCGGTCATGGACCCGAGTTTATCAGCCGCCCTGGCGCGGTGCCACGATCTCGACCTTGTCGCCGCCGGACAGCAACGTTGCGGCCCGTGCCTCCCTCGGCACAAAGGCGCCGTTGACAGCGGTGGCGACGGCCGTCTGGGCAAGGCCCTGGCCGGCGATCAGGTCCGCCAGCGTACGGGCTGGCGTTTCTATCCGCTCGCCATTGAGCACGATCGAGGTGAAACGCGGCGTTTGAAGCTGCATTTGGCGGTCTCGTGAGGGACGCCCCCGTGGCCAGCGCTTGTCCGCCTTGGGTGGCTTTGGCGGCGGCCCCAGCGGGGTGTCCGAGGTGTATCCCGTCGGTAACTCAGCGCCTGTTATCTGTGACAACTGTGCCGATTGCGCAAGCGCCGTCACCGCCGTCCGCTGTTGCGCCGCCATCCGATTGGCCATCATTCGTGCATACGAGGGCAGCGGCAGGATCGGACCTTGGAAGTCCCATCCAGCTTCCGGGCAGTGCCCAGGGAAGCGTAGAGGAGGGCTCATGTTCAAGGAACTCGCAACCTCGCGGCGCTTTGCGCCCCTGTTCTGGTGCCAGCTCTGCTCCGCCCTCAACGACAACTTTCTGAAGAACGCCCTGGTGATGCTGATCCTCTACGGCCTCGGCGGAGCCGGGTCGGCCGTCGGCGAGAGCGGGCCGACGCTGGTGACGCTGGCGGGCGTCGTGTTCATCGCCCCGTTCTTCATCCTGTCGGCCCTGGGCGGCGAGCTGGCGGATCGCTACGACAAGGCGCAGGTCGCGGCCAACATCAAGCTCGCCGAGATCCCGATCGCGGGCCTCGCCGCCGTCGGGTTCTACCTGCACTCGGTCACGATCCTGTTCGTGACGCTCGGGCTGTTCGGCATCGTCGCCGCCCTGTTCGGCCCCGTGAAGTACGGCATCCTGCCGGAGAAGCTCAAAACCGCCGAGCTGCCGGCCGGCAACGCCATGGTGGAGGGCGCCACCTTCCTGGCCATCCTGGCGGGCACCATCGCCGGCGGCATTGCCGTCAAGAGCGCCAGCACGCCGGTGCTGGTGGTCGCCGTGATCGTTGCGCTCGCGGTGGTGTCCTGGCTGTTCGCCCGTGCCATCCCGGTCGCCGGCCCGGCGGCGCCCAACCTCGCCATCACGCGCAACCCGTGGAACTCCACCGTGGCCCTGCTGAGGGACCTCAGGAAGGACGCGCGGCTGTGGAGCGGCGGGCACATCGTCTCCTGGTTCTGGCTGGTCGGCGCGGTGGCGCTGTCGCTGCTGCCGGTCGTGGTCAAGGACGACATCGGCGGCAACGAGGACGTGGCGATACTGGGAATCGCCACCTTCGTCATCGGCATCAGCGTCGGCTCCGGCGTGGCGGCGCATGCGAGCCACGGCACGCCGAACCTGGCGCTGGTGCCGCTCGGCGCGGGCCTGATGGCGCTCTTCTCGCTCGTCATCGCCCTGCTTTCCGGGCTGATGACGCCGGGTGAAGAAAGCATAGGCCCCTCCGCGGTGCTGGGCCGTGCCGCCGGCCTGTCGTTCCTCGCCGCACTATGTGGGCTTGCCGTGGCCGGCGGGCTGTTCATCGTGCCGGCGTTCGCCGCGGTGCAGGCGTGGTCGCCCCAGGAGGCGCGGGCGCGCGTCATTGCCGCGGTCAACGTCATGAGCGCGGCCTATATGGTGGCCGGCGGCGCCATTGTGGCGGGCTTGCAGGCGCTCGGCGCGAGCCCCGCACCGCTGTTCGCGGCGCTCGGCGTCCTGAGCCTCGGCGCCCTCCTCTACGTGCGGCGGGCGTGGGAGGCCGAGGGGCTCGGCCAGCCTGCGCTCAAGGCCTAGGCGGCCGGCGTGGAGGAGAATCGCAGGGGGAGTGCTGAACGTCCCTTGCGCCCGCTTTGCGGCCATGTATACTTTGCATCGTAAAGGACGCGGGCGGCACCCATGCAGGATCTCCAGAAGGCCCTGGCCGACATCGGCAGCATTCGCCAGCAGCTGGCGGCCGGCACCCTGTTTCGTGGCTTGGGCCCGGCGGTGGTGGCCACCACCGGGCTGCTGGCCGCCGTCACGGCCACCGCCCAGTCGCTCTGGCTCGCCGAGCCCGGCCATTCCCCTATTCAGTTCCTCGCCGCCTGGGCCGTCACGGCGATCTTGAATGCAGGCCTCATCGGTGCCGAGATGATCGCGCGCACGCGCCGACATCACGCCGGACTGGCCGACGCGATGCTCATGAACGCCGTTGGACAGGCACTCCCGGCCGGCGTCGCCGGAGTCGGCATCGCGCTGGTGCTCATCCAATTCGCCCCCGACACGCTCTGGGTGCTCCCGGGCTTATGGCAAATCTTTGTGGGGCTTGGCATTTTTGCCTCCGTCCGTTCCCTGCCGCGCACCGTGGCCCTGGCCGGGGCCTGGTATGTCGCCGCCGGCGTGCTCGTGCTCGCCCTGTCCTGTCAGACGCAGACTCTCTCCCCGTGGGCCATGGGCCTGCCGTTCGTGGTGGGGCAGCTGCTGCTCGCCGCCATCCTCCATCTCGCCTTCGGAGCCGTCGATGACGAAGACGCAGAGTAAGGCGCCGTTCGCCTACGACGGGCTCGACCGCGCCATCCACGAAAAGGCCAGGCTCGGGGTCCTGACCTCGCTCATGGCCCACCCGCGCGGGCTCGCCTTTGTCGACTTGAAGCACCTGTGCGGCCTGACCGACGGCAACCTGAGCCGACACCTGCAGGTCTTGCAGGAGGCGGGGCTGGTGGAGATCGTCAAAGGCTACGAGCGCAACCGGCCGCACACGCAGTGTCAGTTGACGGCGGCTGGGCGTCGGCGGTTTCTCGATTACCTCGCCGTTCTGGAGCAGGTAGTCCGCGATGCGGCTGCCGCGTCGCGGCAGGGGAGTGCCAGCGCCGAGACGAGAGCCGAGACGCTGCCCGACAGTCTGCGTCTCCGCACCGCTTGAGGTTGTCGTCTGGGGTTTTGCATTGTCCGGGGGCTTTGCTGCGCAAAGCAATAGGCAGGAGGGATTGAGCGTGAGCTTTCATGCCGCCATCATCATGGATGGCAACGGGCGCTGGGCGACGCGCAAGGGGATGCCCCGCCAGGCCGGACACGCCGCCGGGGTCGAGGCGCTGGGGCGCGTTGTGGAGGCGGCCCCCAACCTTGGCATCGATACGCTGACTGTCTACGCCTTCTCGGTCGACAACTGGCAGCGGCCCAAGACCGAGGTCGGCGCCCTGATGGGGCTCCTGCGCCGCTACGTCGATAGCGAGGTGAGGCGCCTGGCCGAGAGCGGCACGCGCCTCAAGGTGATCGGCCGGCGCGACCGCCTGCCCCCGGATATCGCGACCGCTATCGCCCGCGCCGAGGGGACGACGGCCGGCGGGACCAAACTCAACCTGCGGGTGGCCGTCGATTACTCCGCACGCGACGCCATCCTCGCCGCCGCCGCGGCAGCCGCCGGCAGCGGCGATCTCAGCCGCGAAGCCTTCTCGCGCCACCTGGCCGGCACAGGGGCCGGCGAGGAGCCGCACCGCGACGTGGACCTGCTCATCCGCACCGGCGGCGAGAAGCGCCTGTCCGACTTCCTGCTGTGGGAATGCGCCTACGCCGAGCTCTACTTCACCGACCGGCTCTGGCCCGACTTCAGCGCCGACGACCTCGCCGCCGCCGTGGCCGCCTTTCACGGCCGCGAGCGCCGCTTCGGCGGCCTCAGCCGCTCGGTGAGCGCGGCCTGAGCGCGGTAGAGGTGTCAGACCCTCCGGGCTACGACATTCACACAAGTCGCCCAGCGCCGAGGGGTGCGACAAGGCAGTGCTACGGGTCGTTTTGCTCGGAGGGTGCCGCGGGGGGCTCCTCCCCCTGCGCCGGCGGCAATGCCGTCGGCGCGAGAGGGGGGAGGAAGCCGCGCCACGACTTAGTCCGCGGGCCACAGTTTCCAACCGTCCAGCGCGCCCGACAGAGCGGGCTAAGTCGTTCTTGGCGCGGCAGGTGGGGGTGGCGCCGCGCGCTCCAACCTCACCCCCACCTGGAACGCCAAGGACTTAGCCGGCCGATGGTATCGTCACAGTACCCGCTACTGGGTACAAAAAACTACGCTTCGATGCCTCCAGCCGCCTGCTGATGTTCACCTGCCTCTTGACATGAGTGATTTGCGCTCTGTTCGCAAGTAAGAATCAGGCGCCT
>JBAPMW010000654.1:0-1522 GCA_049278815.1 Hyphomicrobiaceae bacterium | reverse complement strand
CCTCAGTGCTGCCCTCAACCTGCGGCGTCGTCCTGTTCCGCGTGCCGATGCCGAGAGCGAGCGACGCCGGGCGGCGCCTCGCTGGCCTTGTCGCGGCGCGCGCCGATTGGGTCAGCCACTTCTCGGTGATAGAGCCAGGGCGCGTCCGCATGCGTCCATTGTCATGAGCGCTGCCGCAGCGCTTGATAGAAATCGAGACGCGGTTCAGGAAGCCCCATCGCAGCACTGCAACAAGCTCCAGATGACCGACCGCCCAAACCGCGAGGACCTGCGCAGCTACGGCCGCCGGCGCGCGCGGGCGCCGAGTGGGCGGCAGCAGGCGCTGTGGCGGGAGGTGCTGCCGCGGGTGGCGGTGCCGGAGGACGCGGCGGCCCTGGCAAGCCCCGCGGCGCTGTTCGCGCCGCCGGTGCGCGAGGTGTGGCTGGAGATCGGCTTTGGCGGCGGGGAGCACCTGGTCTGGCAGGCCAAGGCGCATGCCGACATGGGGCTCATCGGCTGCGAGCCGTTCGAGGATGGCGTCATCAAGCTCATCGGCGCCATCGAGCGGGAAGGGTTGGCCAACGTCAGGGTGTGCGCCGAAGATGCCCGACCGCTGCTGCGGCGGCTGCCCGAGGCGAGCCTCGGGCGGGTGTTCATCCTGTTCCCGGACCCCTGGCCCAAGAAGCGCCATCACAAGCGCCGCATCGTCTCGGCCGCGACGCTGGCCGAGGTCGCCCGCGTGCTGCGGCCGGGCGGCGAGCTGCGCATCGCCACCGACGTGGGCGCTTATGCCAGCGTCATCCTCGATGTCGCGCAGCGCCGCCCCGAGCTGCGCTGGACCGCACAAGGCCCGCAGGACTGGCGCCGGCGCCCGCCGGACTGGCCGCAGACCCGCTACGAGGCCAAGGCCGTCGCCGCCGGACGGCGGTGCTATTTCTTTCGGTTCGAGAGGGTTTGAGCCTTAGCAGAGTTTCCTCACGACACCTACGGACGGGCCATTCACTCTCGGCTCCAGGATGGGGGCGGCGGGCGTCGCACTTGCTGGAGGCACGCACCAACCGGATCCCCCTCCCCCTTGTGGGAGGGGTTAGGGGTGGGGGACTCCCTCCCTCCGAGGTTCTGCAATCCCCCCACCCTGTCCCTCCCCCACAAGGGGGGAGGGGACGTTGTGGCGCGCACCTCGCTCAACAGCCGGCGTCGGCGCAGCCTGCTGCGAGACGTAGCGCAAGCGTTGGATAGCAAAGCGCACTTTGCTTAGGCCCTGCCCAAGGGCGTCATGCCTGTGTAGGCGCGCGAAGGGAGGACATGCATCGTCTCTTGGGGTGAACGCAAACAGCCTGTCCGCAGATCAGAGACCCCGGCTCCGCTCGCGCACGCTACGGCTTTCCTGTCCCGCATCAAATGCGTGCCATTATTGTCAGCACACAATCGTTTCACTTAGCCGCCACCTTTCGCTCAATGAGCTCCCCGGGCGGTTTTGTGCAAGGCTTGCATCTATGGTGAAATGACCATATGCTGGACTTGGTGTCATCGCAGCCTCCTT
>JBAPMW010000653.1:0-5269 GCA_049278815.1 Hyphomicrobiaceae bacterium | reverse complement strand
GTACAATCGGATGGCCCCGTCTTGTTTGCAATGAGATTTTGAGGGATAGTTAAATGCGCCAGCTCAAGTGCTTGGCCAATAGCCAGCCCCGCACGGGGGCGGCGACGGGGAGGACTGGACAATGCTGATCTCACGGCACGCTCGGCGAGCGGCTGCCATTCTTTTCGGCTTGGGGGTCGCCCTGACTTCCACCGCCGCAATCGGCCAGAAGCGCGAGTTCTCTTTCGCCTACGACCAGCCCAAGAACAGCGGCTACGGTGTCGGTGCAGAGATCTTCAACAAGAAGCTCACGGAGCTGAGCAAGGGCACCCTCTCGATCAACCAGTACCCCAGCGCTCAGCTCGGCACCGAAGCGCAGACCATGCAGAAGGTGCAGACCGGCGACATCGATTTCGTCATGCTGTCGACCGCCAACGCCTCGACGGCGCAGCCCGAGTCCGGGGTTTTTTCGCTCCACTTCATCTTCCGCGATGAAGCGCACGCCATCAAGGTGCTGGGCGACCCCAGCGTCATCGCTGCGATGAAGGACCTGTACGCAGCCAGGATCAAGGGCGCGCACATGCTGGCCCTCGGCTCGCAGGGCTTGCGGCACATGTACGGCAAGAAGGCCGTCCAGAACCTCGCCGACATCAAAGGCGCCAAGATGCGCGTGCAGGCCACCGTTACCGAGGACACGCTGTTCCCGGCCTACGGCGCGCAGGTCGTACATATGCCGTTCGGCGAGGTGTACACCTCGCTGCAGACAGGCGTCGTCGACATGGCCGAGAACGGCATCAACAACTATCTGATCAACAAGCACTATGAGCCGGCGCCGGTGCTCTCGCTCACCGAGCACGAGGCCAACAACGCCGCGCTGTTCGTCAGCGACAAGGCTTGGCGGAGCCTGTCCGCCGAGCAGAAGGCCTGGGTGCAGGCCGCCGCCGATGAAATCAGCAGGAACGAGCCGGCGGCTGCTTTCAGGCTGGAGCATGAGGCGTTGGCGAAGCTTCAGAAGATCGGCGTCAAGATCGTCAGGGGCGTCGACAAAAGCGGCTTCCAGAGCGTCAGCAAGCCGATCCAGGACAAGCTGGCAAAGGATCTGGGCCCCAATGCCGTGAAGGTGCTCGGGCTCGTCCGCAACGTGAAATAGCCTGCTGCAGATGCGGGGAGCACCGGTTCCCCGCCTTACCGCCCGACCTGGAAATAACCGATGGCCGGCTTCGACAGTCTGGTTCTGCAAGAGCAGCGCCACCTGAAATGGCGCGCGCTCGATCCGCTCGAGAACGTGCTGATGATCCTGTGCGGGGTCTGCATCACCGCCTTCAGCGTGCTCGTGCTCAGCGATGTCATCACCCGCGCTATCGGCCGGCCGTGGCTGTGGGTGCAGGAAGCCACCATGACGTTCTTCATGTACGGCATCTTCATCGGCGTCGGCGCGGCCACGCGGCGCAACGACCACCTCTACCTTGCCGTGCTCGCGGAATCCCTGTCGGGCAACAAGCGGCTGTTCTTCGAATTTTTCAACCGGCTCGTCGTACTCGCGGTGGCGGGGTGCATGATCTACTACGGCTATCTGAACTTCCTGGACGGCTTCAAGAGCCTACGCATGCCGTCCATGACGCCGATCGCGACCCTTTATGCGGCCATCCCGATCAGTGGCGTCCTGGTTGCCTTGTTCACGATCGAGCAGATGGTGAACGGCTGGCACCATGGCTTCGCCGACCCGGCCGGCATCCAGGAAGATAAGAGGCAGGGGCTGTGACCAGCAACGGCATGCTCATAGTGCTGATGGGCTTCATGTTCCTGTTTCTCGGCTACATGGGCGTGCCGGTGGCCTTCGCGCTGATCGGCTCGGTGCTGCTGGTGACGGCATTCACGCCGATCAGCCACGCCTCGATAATCGCGCAGATCTTCAACGGCATGGACGTCGAGGCGCTGATGGCGGTGCCGTTCTTCCTGCTGGTCGGCGACCTGATGACGTCGGCGAACGTCACCGCGCGCATGATCCGGCTGTCGCAAACGCTGGTCGGGCATCTGCGCGGCGGCCTGGCGCAGGTGGTGACGATCTTCAGCATGTTCTTCGCGGGAATCTCGGGTTCATCGGCCGCGGACGTCGCCGTCCTCTCCCGTTCGATCGCACCGGAAATGAGCCGCGAGGGCTACGACCGCGCCTTCACCGCCGCACTGATCGCCTCGGCGGCCACCATGGCAAACCTCATCCCACCCAGCATCATGGCCGTGGTGTATGGCGCAACCGGCAATGTCTCGATCGGCGGACTGTTCCTGGCGGGCGTGGTGCCCGGCGTCGTCGTCGGCATCGGGCTGATGATCTACAGCCATTTCTTCGGGCCCATTGGGCTCAAGCGCCAGCGCGCCACGTTCGGCCAGTTCTCCACTGCCGCCAAGGAGTCCGCCATACCGCTGATGATCCCGATCATCATCATGGGAGGCATCCTCACGGGGCAGTTCACGCCGACCGAGGCCGGCATCATAGCCGTGGCCTACATCGTGTTCATCGCGATCCCGATCCTCAATATCCGGCATCTGCCCCACTTGCCGCGCGACATGGCGATGACCGGCCTGCTCTACTCGATACCGCTCATCACCATCGGTGCGGCATCGGCATTCGGCTGGATGCTGGCGTATCTGCGCGGGCCTGTGGTGGTGTCGGAATGGATCGCGCAAGCCGCCGGCGGGGATCCCACCAAGATCATGCTCCTGTTGACGCTGCTGTTCGTCGTCGTCGGCGACTTCATCGACGCCATCCCGGCCATCATCATCTTCATGCCGCTGATCATCGACCTGACCAAGAACGCCGACATCAATCAGGTGCATATGGGCGCCGTCATCATCACGACGCTGGCCTTCGGGCTGATCACGCCGCCCTATGGACTCTGCCTGCTGATGGCCTCCAAGTTCGTGGGCGTGAAGTTCTCCAAGGCCATGTTCGCGTCGCTGCCGATCTACCTGGTCTTCTTTGTGGCGATCGCCTTCACGATCTTCTTCCCGGAGGTTGTGCTGTGGCTGCCCAAAATGCTGCTGCCGCAATCGGTCGGTTGTTTCCGCGCCCCAGACGGGCCGGGCTGGATTTGCCCTTGAGTGGGTTTGCCCGGAGCTTCCGTTGCCTTGCGACCGTCGCATCGGTCACTTCGCGAATTGAGGAAAATTGCTGCTCCATTTCAACCAGCCAATGTTGCATGGCAACTTGAGCAGGACTCCTGACAGTGGAAGTGGTCAATACCCGCCCTCCCATGAACGAGCGTCCGGCAGCAAGGCGCCGAAAGCGGATGCGCGACACCCCGCTTTGTTCGTCAGCCGAACCAAGAGCCCCGCAGAGGTCGCGCTTCACTTTGACCTGCCCTGGGCCTAAGCTGAAGGTTGCACGCGCCGGGCTGGCGTGCGCCGATGCGACAGGGTCCACCGATCGGATGACGCCGCGGCGGCTTGGCCATGCTAGGGGCGCAGTCCTGTCTCTCCGATAAGGTGGTTGCCGTGATCCAATTCGACGGACTTGGGAAGCGCTACGGTGACTTCGTAGCGGTCCGCGACCTCACATTCTCGGTCGCAGGCGGCGAGGTGTTCGGCTTCCTCGGGCCGAACGGCGCCGGCAAGACCACCACCATCCGCATGATGATGGGCATCCTGGTGCCCTCGGCGGGTCGCGCCAGCATCGACGGGCTCGACTGCCAGACCGAGCGGGTGGAGGTGAAGCGGAAGGTCGGATATTTGCCGGACTCGCCGATCTTCTACGACTTCCTGCGCGGGCGCGAGATCCTGGAGTTCGTAGGCGAGATGCACGGGCAGACCCGGTCGGAGGCGCAGCGCAACTCCGGGCAGCTGCTCGAGGCCCTGGCGTTGGGTGAGGCTGCCGAGGAGTATGCCGTCAACTACTCCATGGGCATGAAGAAGAAGCTGGGGCTGGCCTGCGCGCTCATTCACGAGCCCTCGGTGCTGATCCTCGACGAGCCCACCAACGGCCTCGATCCCCGCGCTGCACGCGAGGTGCAGGAGCTGCTGCGCGACTACGCCGGCCGCGGCAAGACCATCTTCCTGTCCACCCACCTCCTCGACATGGCCGAGCGCATCTGCACAAGGCTCGGCATCATCCACAAGGGCGAGCTGGTGGCGGTGGGCGAGCTGGAGGCGCTACGGAGCCAGGTCGTGCCCGGCGGCACGCTGGAGGAGGTGTTCCTCAAGGCGACGCAATCCGACGACGCCGATGACATCCGCGCTGGCAGCAGCGCTGCCACCGGCGTTGCCGGGGGCGCGGCATGAGCGCCGTCACCTCGATAGGCGCGGCGCAGGCCGCGCGCCTGCTGGTCGGGCTGCGGCTGCGCCGGCTGCTCAACCAGACCATGGTGAGCATCCAGGTGCTGCGCCGCCAGAAGGTCACCGGCGAGAAGCGCGCCGCCACCGCCGGCAAGGCCAAGCTCGGCTGGCTGCTGGCCGGCCTGGTCGGCGTGTCGATGCTGTTCGGCGCCGCCAACCTGTCCATGCAGGCGGTATCCAACATCCAGGGCACGCTGGGCTTCACCAGGATCGAGGCGCCTGCCGCGAAGGCCTCGCAGGCGCAGCCAAAGAAGCCGCCGGCGCGTGTGCCTCTGCCGGCCGCGGAGGGAAGCGCGCTCGCCGCCCCTGTGCTGCAGGCCGTGGGGCTCGAGGCTGTGCTCCTGCTGCTTGTCGTCGTGCTCTTCGCGCTCGGCACGGGGGAGCTCGCGCGCCCGGACTGGGACATGGAGTGGCTCGCCACGCTGCCGGTGTCGCTGCCGACACTGCTGTCGGTGCGCATCGCCGAGCGCACGTTCGTCAGCGGCGGGCTCCTGGTGCTGTGGCCGTTTCTCAGCGTCGTTGCCGTGGAGGCCGGCTATGTCGGGGGCGCCTTGCCACTGGCGCTGCTGGCGACGCTGCCGCTGCTGGCGATCACGGCCACCGTGCGCACAGTCATCGACACCGGCTTGAGGCTGAGCGTCAGCCCCGGCAAGCTGCGAAACCTGCAGGCTGTGCTGGGCGTCGCCGCCGTGATTTTTCTGTATCTCGCCATGTCCCCCGGCGTGTCCGCGTCCAGCTACGTGGTGACGTGGGCGCTCGCATGGCCGGCCTGGGCCTTCTGGCTGCCGCCCGGTCTTGCAACCCGCGTGGTGACGGGCACGGGTTGGGACACAGTCGGTCCGGCCCTCCTGATCCTGGTGCTGGAAGCGGGTGCTTTCGCCGCCGCCGGTCTCGCGCTCCTGCTGCGCCAGCTGAGACTGGGCGTGGTCGGCGCAGGCGCGCGCGAGAGCGGCAGACGTGC
>JBAPMW010000652.1:0-1715 GCA_049278815.1 Hyphomicrobiaceae bacterium | reverse complement strand
GTATAGTCCATAGGCCGGCGTGTGCTCATCGGCTAACTCCTCGCAGCGCGCATTTCCAATGCCGTCTAACGAATGACTCTTGCGCCCTTCTTCTCGCACCGGCCTTAGAATGCCGTGAAGCTTTAAGGTAAATGTGGCGAAAGCAGGAGTTGTACGCAAGCGTCCGCAGGTTCGGCCAGGCGAGGCGCAGACCGGACACTGTGCGGGCTACGTGCAATCGCGGTGTACGTGTAAGGCCACGCCGCCAAGCGCCGTAGGGCGGGTTAGCGCGAAGCGCGTAAACCCGCCATTGGCAAGCTCAACCAAGGAGATGGCGGGATACGTCCTTCGGCCCGCCCTACGCCCATTACCCCGCCACGCGCCGCAGCACGAGCGACGCGTTGGTGCCGCCGAAGCCGAAGGAGTTCGACAGCACCGTGTCGATGCTGCGCCTCTTGGCCTCGTGCGGCACAAGATCGATGGCAGTCGCCACCGAGGGGGTGTCGAGGTTGAGCGTCGGCGGAGCGATGTTGTCGCGCATCGCGAGCATCGAGAAGATCGCCTCGATCGCGCCAGCCGCACCCAGCAGGTGTCCGGTCGCCGACTTGGTGGACGACATGGCAAGCCCGCCCGCCGCGTCGCCGAACAGTCGCTCCACGGCGCCCAGCTCGATCTCGTCGCCCATAGGCGTCGATGTGCCGTGCGCGTTTACGTACTGGATGTCGCTCGGCCCGATGCCGGCGCGTGCCAGCGCCGCCCGCATGCAACGGTAGGCGCCGTCGCCGTCCTCGGCCGGGGCGGTGATGTGGAAGGCGTCGCCCGACATGCCGTAGCCGATCACCTCGGCGTAGATGCGCGCGCCGCGCGCCTTGGCATGCTCGAGGGTTTCCAGCACGACGATGCCGGCGCCCTCGCCCATGACGAAGCCGTCGCGGTCCTTGTCGTAGGGGCGCGAGGCCTTGGTGGGCCGATCGTTGAAGTTGGTGGAGAGCGCCTTGCAGGCGGCGAAGCCTGCCATCGCCAGGCGGCAGATCGGGCTCTCGCTGCCGCCCGCCACCATCACATCGGCATCGCCCAGCGCCACCAGACGCGCGGCATCGCCGATGGCATGCGCGCCGGTGGAGCAGGCCGTGACGACCGCGTGGTTCGGACCCTTCAGGCCATGCCGGATCGAGATGTAGCCGGAGGCGAGATTGATGAGGCGGCCGGGAATGAAGAACGGACTCACCCGGCGCGGCCCCTTCTCCTTCAAGAGCAGCGAGGTCTGGGCGATCCCGTCGAGGCCGCCGATGCCGGACCCCACCAGGACGCCGGTGCGCTCCTGCTTCTCAACCGTGTCCGCCTTCCAGTCGGCGTCCCGCAGCGCCATCTCCGCCGCGCCTACGGCGTAGATGATAAAGTCGTCGACCTTGCGCTGCTCCTTGACCTCCAGCCAATCGTCGGGATTGAACCTGCCCTCGCTCTGCGAGCCGCGCGGCACGAAGCATGCGATCTGGGACGCGAGATCCTCGACAGGGAACTCCTCAATCCGGCGTGCCCCGCTGGCGCCCTGGAGGAGGCGCGACCAACTCGTCTCCACGCCACAGCCAAGCGGCGTGATAAGACCAAATCCCGTAACGACGACGCGACGCATTCCTGGTTCCGATTCGGCCCCCTCATTTCCTCCCGAGCCGGCAGGCGCTCCCCATGCTCAAAGGTGCGCCGCCGCCCGCAAAAGGAGACCTGCTGGCGCAGAT
>JBAPMW010000651.1:0-1798 GCA_049278815.1 Hyphomicrobiaceae bacterium | reverse complement strand
GTCAGACCCTCTGGGTCTGACACCAGGACCGCCAACCCAGCTTGCGTCGGCAGGTGGAAGACCCGGTAGGCTGATGCCACCAGCACTCCAACGCGGTTGCAGCAATGGTGTCAGACCCAGAGGGTCTGACACCTCTACGCCGCTACGCCGGCTTCACCACCAGCACGGTGCCCCTGGTGCCGGTCACGGTGACGCTGGTGCCGGCGGGGGTGTCGGGGCCTTCGGCGGACCAGAGGGTGTCGCCCACGCGCACCCTGCCGCGGCCGTTCTCGATTGCCTGCTCCACCACCACGGAGCGGCCGACGTATTGCTGGCCGCGCACGTTGAGGTCGGGCTGGTCGCTGAGCGCCACGTCGGGGCGCACGAAGCGCTTGACCCAGAAAACCGTCGCCACCGAGAGGGCCACGAAGATCAGCACCTGCCAGGGCCAGGTCATACCCACGGCGAGGCTAAGGACGCCGACGACGATCGCGGCGAGGCCGAACCAGAGGAAGTGCACGCCGGGGATGACCGTCTCCAGCACCAGCAGCACGACGGCCAGGATCAGCCAGTTCCAGGCCCCGAGACTTTCGAGCAATGGCCAGATGGTCTGCATAAGCTCCTCCCCAAAGGCGCAAAAGGCATTAGGGCAATAGGGCAGTAAGGCAATAGGGAAATCGCGCGGATGGGCTGAATTCGTACTGCCCTACTGCCTTATTGCCCTAATGCCTTCTTCAAGTATTCGGCACACCGCCCGAGCGTGTCACCGGACGCGCACCTGGACCGGCGCCGTTCTTGCCGAACGCCTCGCTGGTGATCTCGGCGAGGCCGGCGAGGGAGCCGATCACGCTGGCGGCGTCGAGCGGCATCATCAGGATCTTCTGGTTGGGCGACTTGGCGATCGCCTCCAGCGCCTTCACGTAGTTGTTGGCGACGAAGTAGTTGATGGCCTGCACATTGCCCTCGGCGATGGCCTTGCTCACCATCGCCGTCGCCTTGGCCTCGGCCTCGGCGAACCGCTCGCGCGCCTCGGCGTCGCGGAAGGCGGCCTCGCGGCGGCCCTCCGCGGCCAGCACGACGGCCAGCTTCTCGCCTTCCGCCTTCAGGATGGCACCCTGGCGCAGACCCTCGGCCTCCAGGATCTGCGCGCGCTTCTCGCGCTCGGCCTTCATCTGGCGCGCCATGCTGTCGACCAGGTCGCGCGGCGGGGCGATGTCCTTGATCTCGATGCGCGTCACCTTCACGCCCCAGGACTCGGTGGCGGCATCGACCACCTGCAGCAGCTTGGCGTTGATGGTGTCGCGGTTCGAGAGCAGCTCGTCGAGGTCCATCGAGCCCATCACCGTGCGGATGTTGGTCATGGTGAGGTTGACGATGGCGCCGCGCAGGTTCTCCACCTCGTAGGCGGCCTTGGCGGCGCTCAGCACCTGGAAGAAGTTGACGCCATCGACCGTGACCATGGCGTTGTCCTTGGTGATGATGTCCTGCTGCGGGATGTCGATCACCTGCTCCTTCATGTTCATCTTGGAGCCTATGCGCTCCATCACCGGGATCAGGACGTGAAGGCCCGGCGAGAGCGTGCGCGTGTAGCGGCCGAAGGTCTCGACCGTGTAGTTGTAGCCCTGCGGCACGATCTTGACCGTGCTCCACAGTACGACCAGAGCCAGCAGCCCAAGCAATACGACGACGATCTGGAAGCCGTTCGTGAGGATGTTCATGCAGGAGTCCCCCTATCGCAATGCGCCGTGGATCATACGCAGTCGGCGTAGATCTGGTGATGATTCGCTCCGTGTTTTAGAGGTAAAGCGCAAAATAAAGG
>JBAPMW010000650.1:0-7324 GCA_049278815.1 Hyphomicrobiaceae bacterium | reverse complement strand
TAGGGCCGAAGGCCCGTAACCCAACATGGCAAGGGATAGGCTTGCCCGCGTTGGGTTACGCGCTTCGCGCTAACCCAACCTACAATCTGTCCCGGAACAGTCGCAGGGCAGGGCGCACAGTCGTCTGTAAGTTGTCTGACAACACGTTAGCCCAGCGCGTTTTTGCCCAACATTATGGTTGAGAAAGCCCGCTGCTTGCTCGACAAGCCAGGGTTGCTGGTCTCTAATGCGTCGTGTGGAGATGGCGGTAGGCCGGAGAGGGAGGCTCATCTCACCTGTCGATGCTGGAGGCGAGGGGCTCACCCCGTTGCCAGCACGCCTTATGCCCTTCGAAGTTCAGCTGAGCGAGGCTCGACCTTGCGCATTCTCGGCATCGTAGCCAAGACCCACGACAGCGGCGTTGCGTTCCTCAGCGACGGCGTGCCTGAGCTTGTGCTTGAGGAGGAGCGCTTCAATCGAAAGAAGAGGACGCAGAAGTTCCCCAAGTGTGCCCTGGTTGCCGGCCTTGAGGATTTGCGCCTCAGTCTGAGCGACGTCGACGTCATTACCACGCCCTGGGACCTTCGGCTCCTGCGCCGGTCGTTTGCATCGCTGCTGCTGCACCGCTTCCCGCTGAGCCTCAGCCTGGCCGTGCCCCGGGCGCACACGTCGCAGAAGAACGACATCGTCTTCCTCAACCATTTCCTCACCCGCGATCTCACCCGCAAGCTCGGCGTCAGGGCGCTGCCCCCCATCGTCAACGTGGCGCACCATCACGCGCACGCCGCCATGTTCCTCGTCTCGCCCTTCGAGGAGGCGCTGGTGCTGGTGATGGACGGTTACGGCGACGACTGCTCGTCGAGCGCCTATCTCGGCCGCGGCAACCGGCTGGAGCGCCTGTGGTCCACCGGCATCATGAACTCGGTCGGCCTGGTGTATACGTTCGTCACGGGATATCTGGGCTTTGCGGGCTTCGGCGACGAGGGCAAGGTCATGGCGCTCGCCGCCTACGGCGAGAGCACCTGCGTTGAACGTTTCCGCGACGTGATCCGGCCGATGCCGGACGGCGGCCATGCCGTCAACATGGCCTACTTCAGCTACGACACGTTCGGCCAGCTGCGGCCCTTGAAGCGCAAGTTCATCGACACGTTCGGCCCGCCGCGCGCCCGCGGCGAGCCGCTCACCGACCGGCACAAGGACGTGGCCTTCGCCCTGCAGACGGTGACCGAGGAGATCGTCCTGCACCGGGTGCGCACCCTGCTGAAGAACCATCCTGGCACGCGCGATCTGGTGCTGTCGGGGGGCGTCGCGCTAAACTGCGTCGCCAACGCCAAGGTTTTGGAGCAGACCGACGTGCGGCGCCTGTGGGTGCCGCCGTGCGCCTCCGACACGGGGGCACCGCTCGGCAGCGCGCTCTGGCACTACCATCACGACCTGGGGCGCGCCCGACACTTCGAGCTGAAGCACGCCCTCATGGGCAGGGCCTACAGCGATGCGGAGATCGTGCGCGCCCTGGATGTCGCGGGGCTGCGCTATCGCCGCCTGGGCGAGAGCCGGCTCATCGCCCGCGTGGCGCGGGACTTGGCGGATGGCAAGATCGTCGGCTGGTTCCAGGGGCGCTTCGAGATGGGCCCGCGCGCGCTCGGCAACCGCTCGATCCTGGCCGATCCCCGCCGTCCCGACATGCGCGATGTGCTCAATGCCAAGGTCAAGCAGCGCGAGGCGTTCCGCCCCTTCGCGCCGGCCGTGCTGGTGGAGCGGGCGGCCGAGTTCTTCGAGATCGCCCAGCCCGATCCGTTCATGACGCTGGCGCCGCGGGTGCGTCCGGAGGGCCGCGACCGCATACCCGCCGCCGTGCACGTGGACGGCACCGCCCGCATCCAGACGGTCGAGCGCACGTCGAACCCGCGCTACTATGGCCTGATCGAGGAGTTCGGACGGCTCACCGGCGTCCCTGTCCTTCTCAACACCAGCTTCAACCGCTCCGAGCCCATCGTCGCCTCCCCCAGGGACGCGGTCGAGTGCTACCTCAAGAGCGGCATGGATGTGCTGGTGCTCGGCGACTACTATGTGAGCGGCCGCGGGCCTGCGGTATCGGAGTACGCTGTTGAGCGCGCGATTCCTGCGCCGGCGCGCGAGACCGTTCCCGAGGTGGCGCTGACAGCCAGGGCCGCGCCGAATTAGGTATCGAGACCGCTTCTCAGTGCACCGTGGGCGACTGGCGGGCGACTTCTACGCATGCGTGCGGGCGCTGGGGCGGAAGCTCTCTGCTGGACGCATCCGCCGGCAGCGGCGAGCGGATACGCCCAGGGCCTCTCTACCGTAGATAGAACTTCCCCCGCCCGAGCGTGCCGTAGACGTGAGGCTGCTGCGACTTGCCTGTTGCTGTCATCACGTCGTCCCGCACCTCGCCGACCAGGAAGCGGAGCTCCAGGCCGGGCGTGACGATGTGCTTCAGGAGCGCCGCGGTGAACGGGCTGTGCTTGCGGCCGAGGCCGTCGTCGGCGGTGGTGCCGTCCTTGGCGGCATAGAATACGAGTGTGTTCTCCTCCGGCTCCACCCGGTAGAGCCCGCGGGTGCTCCCCCGGTTGCCGCCCGCGAGCGGGAACACGTTGTTGCGACACGCATCGAGGATCACCAGCTTGAGCGTGGTGACACCGGCAAGCTGCGCCACCACCGTGTCGAGGGCGATCGCCTCCAGGTCCAGGTCGCCCGCCTTGGTCAGCTGGGCGTCGATCGGGATCAGATAGTTCTTGTTGGCGTTCTCGGTGCCGTGACCGGCGTAGTAGACAACGGCCAAGCCGGCGCCCACCGCCTCGCGCGCGAACTCGCGCAGCGCCGCCCGGAAAGCGTCAGCGGTCACGTCCTTCTTCAGGATCACCTTGTCGAAATTCAAGTCCTGCTCCAGCGTCTTGGCCATCGCCTCGGCATCGTTCACGGGGTTCTGCAGCGGCCCGAGCGGGTAGGCGGCGTTGCCGATCACCAAGGCGACGCGCCGGCCGAGCCCGGAGGGCGGCGGTACGGTAGGAGGCTCCTTGAGAGTGGACGGCTGCTCCTTGAGCGTGGCCTTGGCCTCCTTGATGGCGGACGGCGTCTCCTTGACTTCGAGCGCGGCTTCCATTGTCTCCTTGGCTGCGGGCAGTGGCTCCTTGACTGTCGGCGGCGGAGACACGGGGACCAGCTTCGCCGCCGGCGGCGGGGCCGGTGCGCCGGGCGGCGGCACCTTGTCGGGAGCAACCGGCGTGAGTGGCGGCCTGACCGGCGGTGCCGTCGGCGGGTAGGTAGGAGCGCTCCTGAGCGCCGCCAGCAGCCGTCGGGCCCGGTCCTGCTCGCTCATCTCCCAGGAAGTCCTGGCTCGAAGCGCCAGCACCGCGTTGTAGTCGTCCATGGCCCTGGCTGGGTCGCCCATCGCCTCGTAGGTCTCGCCACGGCGGATGAGGGCGAAGAAATCGCGGTGGGACAGCCGCAGTGCCTCGTTGAAATCGGCGAGCGCACGGCTGAAATCGCGCTGCAAGCGGTACGCCTCGCCGCGGCTGCCCCAGACGAAGGCGTCGCGTGGATTCAGCCTGATCGCTTCGTCGAGATCGACCAGCGCCCGGCCGTAGTCGCCCTTCAGGCGGTACGCCTCGCCGCGCGTGCCATAGGCCCAGGCGTAGCGCGGATTGAGCATGATCGCCTGGTTGAGATCGGCGATGGCGCGGTCGTATTCACGCTTCGCGCTGTATGAGGCGCCGCGCTCGCCGTACGCAAAGGCAAAGCGGCCATTGAGCCGTATCGCCTCGCTGAAATCGGCGATGGCGAGGTCGTGCTGCCCTTTCAGGCGGTACACGGAGCCGCGGTTGGCGAAGGCATAGGCAGAGCGGGGATCGAGCCTGATCGCCGCGTCGAGATCGAGCATGGCGCGCTCAAACTCGTTCTTCAAGCGGTAAACCTCGCCCCGGTTCCAGAAGGCGTAGGCGTCGCGGGGGTTGAGCCTGATCGCCTCGCTGAGGTCGGCGATGGCGCGGTCGTACTGGCGCTTGAGGCGGTAGGCGGCGCCGCGGCCGCCGAAGGAGAACCAGTCGCTGGGGTTGAGCCTGATGGCCTCGCTGAAATCGATGATCGCGCGGTCGTCGTTACCCTTCAGGACGTACACCTCGCCACGGCTGCCGTAGGCCCAGCCATAGCGGGGATTGAGCATGATCGCCTGGTTGAGATCGCTCAGCGCGCGGTCGTACTGGCCCTTCTGCTTCCAGGCCATGCCGCGGCTGGCATAGGCGAAGTGGTCGCGGGCGTTGAGCCTGATCGCCTGGTCGAAGTCGGCGATGGCGAGGTCAAACTGGCCTTTCATGCGGTAGGCCTCGCCGCGGCTGCCGTATGCGAAGGCGTCGCGGGGATTGGTCATGACGGCCTGGGTGAGGTCGGCGATGGCCAGGTCGTACTGGCTCCTCATGCGGTACGAATCGCCCCGGTTGCCGTAGGCCCAGCCGTCGCGGGGGTTCATGCGAATGATGTCGCTGCACGCCCGGATCGCGAGATCGTGATTGCGCCTCTGGCTGCAATCCCCCCGCAGCCCGCCCTGGCCCGGGACCGGGCTGGCCCCCTGGGCCAACGCCTCCGCCGCAAGGAGGCCGAATGCACAGCTTAAAGCCAGACCCATCCAGAACCGCATGCGCGCCTCCCCAAAAGAGCGCAATGGCACGATCGAAAGCTGCAAAGCAGGCCGCCATCCAGCCGATACCGATAGTATTGCCCTATTCGCCGCCCAAGGCCAAGGCCATGCCCTCCAAACGGATGGGAGACCGGGGGCGAACGCGGCTTGGCCCCCACGTGCCGAGAAGGATTGGTCGGGAAGGACCGGCCGGAGAGGACCGCCTCGGCCCCGCCGCACCGTACCCGCTACCGCGCCGGCTTGAAGAAGAGGGACTCGCTGGAAAGCGAGCCGTACTCGAACGGCTGCTGCCGGCGGCCGGTGTCCTTCAATACCTGGTCGCGCACCCTGCGAAAGAACATCTGCAGCTCCAGGCCCGGCTCGGCCAGGTACCTCACGAGCGCCTTGGCGTAGGGGCTGTTGGCACCGGGCGGCCCGTCGAGCGCCGCCTGGCCGTCGCGGGCGGCGTAGGCAACGAAGACGTTGGGCAGCGTCGGCTCGAAGCGGGCAAGGCCGCGCTCGGCGACGGTGCGCGTGTTGCCGCTCCAGGCCCGCTTGAACGGGTTGTCGCGGCAAGCGTCGAGGATGACGAGCTGCAGCTTGCCGGCCTGGGCCATGCGGGCGAGCACACGCTCCAGGGCCAGGGTCTCGTCCTCCACGTCGGTAGCCACCTCCAACTTGGCATCGACCGGGACGAGGAAGTTGCGGCCGTCCACCTGGATGCCGTGGCCGCCGTAGTAGACCACCGCCCAATCGGCTCCCGTCGCCTTGCGCTCGAATGCCGCCAGCGCCCTTTGCATCTCGCGCAGGCCGAGGTCGTAGAGCGCCTCCACATCGGCAAACCCCGCCGCCTTCAGGGCGGTGGCGACATCGGCGGCATCCTTGCGTGGATTGGGCAGCGGCTGCACATGCTTATAGGCGGCGTTGCCGATGGCCAACGCGACGCGCCGGCCCAGGGCGACGGAGGGCGGAGGGGCAATTGCGGAAGCGAAAGGCGATGTCTCGACTGGGGCCTTGGGCGGCGCAACGACCATCGGCTTCACAGCTGCCAGCGGCGGTCCCAGGGCGGATGGGGAGAGCTTCGCGAGGGACAGCTCCGAGGCCGCGTAAGTGTTGCGCGGGTTGAGCCTTACAGCCTCGCTGAGATCGGCGACGGCACGCGTGTAGTCGCCCCTCAGGCGGTAGACGATACCCCTCTCGGCGAACGCGAAATCAAAGCGGGGATCCAGCCTGATAGCCTGGTTGAGGTCGGCGATGGCACGGTCGTACTCGCCCTTCATGCGATAGGCGATACCCCGCTCCGTGTGAGCCATAACATAGCCGGGATCGAGCCTGATCGCCTCGCCAAGATCTGAGATGGCGCGGTCGTAGTCGCCCTTTAGCCGGTAGGCGGCGCCTCGCCTGCCGAAGGCCCGGGCATAGTAGGGATTGAGCCTGACCGCCTCGTCGAGATCGACGATGGCACGTTCATAGTCGCGCTTCATGCGATACGAGTCGCCCCGGTTGGACAAGGCCAGGGCATCGCGCGGATTGCGCCGGACGAGGTCGCTGCACGCCCGGATCGCCAGGTCGTGGTCGGTTCTCTGATTGCAATCCTCGCGGAGGCCAGCCTGGGCCGGAGATGCCGCAGCGCTGAAACCTACCGTACACCCCAATATCAAGTCAATCCAGTATCGCAAGCGCGCCTCCCCCAGCGCAAAACAAGATTGATATCGGACATAATGCACGATCCGCCTCCGGGAGCCAAGGCACTTGCCGCCAGCTCGCTGAACCCGGGGCGTTCCTGCAAGATTGAGGCGGTGCCTTTGCGAAGCAGCATACTGCGGCCTGCGCTGGCGCACTACCGCCGCAAGAAGATCCTCGTGCGCCCGAACGTGCCGTACCAATGCGGCTGCTGCTGCCGGCCGGTTGACGTCATCACGTCGTCGCGCACCTCGCCGAGCAGGAAGCGGAGCTCCAGGCCAGGCGTGACGATGTGCTTCAGGAGCGCCGCGGTGAACGGGCTGTGCTTGCGGCCGAGGCCGTCGTCGGCGGTGGTGCCGTCCTTGGCGGCATAGAACACCAGCGTGCTCTCGTCCGTATTGTCCACACGGGCGAGCCCCCGCCCCCTGCCCTGCCGCTGGGCGCCCGCCAGTGCGAACACGTTGTTGCGGCACGCATCCAGGATCACCAGCTTGAGCGTGGTGACACCGGCAAGCTGCGCCACCACCGTGTCGAGGGCGATCGCCTCCAGGTCCAGGTCGCCCGACTTGGCCAGCTGGGCGTCAACGGGAATTAGAAAGTTCTTGCCGCCCACCTCGGTCCCGTGTCCAGCGTAGTACACAAGGCCCAGACCGGCGCCGACCACCTCGCGCGCGAACTCGCGCAGCGCCGCCCGGAAGCCCTCGGCGGTCACGTCCTTCTTCAGGATCACCTTGTCGAATTTCAAGTCCTGCCGCAGCGTCTTGGCCATCGCCTCGGCATCGTTCACGGGGTTCTGCAGCGGCCCGAGCCGGTAGGCGGCGTTGCCGATCACCAGCGCCACCCGCCGGCCCAGGGTGCCGACGCCGGCAGAGGGAGCCGGGGCGGGTGCCGGCGTGTATCCGGGCGGTGGCGGCGGCAGGGTCAACGCGCCCACCGGCGAGGCGTCCTTGCTGGAGCCGGTCGGCGCAGCCTGCTTGCCAGGGGCGCCCGGCGCCGGGTCCTTGGCAGCGGGAGCGGGGGCCTTCTTGGTCG
>JBAPMW010000649.1:0-4192 GCA_049278815.1 Hyphomicrobiaceae bacterium | reverse complement strand
GGTGAGATCGACGCGCCCCACGGGTTCGACGACGTACCTGTCTGCGGCATCGGACCCGCTGCGGAAGACGACAGCAAGCACCAGCAACAGGAGCAGCGCGGCCACGCCTCCCCAGATGAGGAGCTTGCGATCCGACAGTCGTGATGCGCGATGCTTGTCGAGCCCGAGGAGGGCGCGGATCTCCACGTACTCGTCCCGTGTGGGCTCTTTGTTCATTTGCTGGCTCCCCTCGTGAAGCAGGATGCATTGATACGCGAGGGGTCATTCCCCCAATTGACGCGAATCAAGGAGCAGGAGTTTGGCAGTTGCCGCCGAGTTCAGAGGCCGCAGATCAAGTGTGGACCATTTGGCAAGACGCGCTTCGTCGCTGCTCCTGATTAGTGGCGACACTCTTGATTGATCTCTTGCAGCTGTTACCGCAGCTCCGCTTCGGCTGATCAGCAGCGCGCGAGCGGACCGCACTCGGGTGCTGCGAAGCGGATGCTCTCGAGAACACTTCGACCGGGTCGCTTCTTCGGCATCCGATCTTGCGGCCGCGGCGCGGCCCTCATCCCGCGCCGTTAGTCCCACGGATGGTTGACGTGAATCAATGAGGGGTCACTGCGGTAGAATTAGATTTGTTCAGCGATTGAGTAGTGCGTTTTTGAACACCCACTGGAGGGAACGTCATGGCCAACGAAGATAACGTGCTCCAACAGCGCAGTAGGCGGGTCGCAGTGCCGGCCACTCGCCGCACATTTCTGCAAGGCCTTGCAGGTGCCGGAGCGGCGGTTTCGCTCTGCAGCGAAGCCGCGTGGGCAAGGGTCGGTGAGATAGGCTTCTGGGCCCAGGATCTCACCAACGAGCAGCTGATTGCCATGCACACCACGATCCAGCGCATTCGCTGGTTCGAGCGCACGTGCGTGGACAAGATGCTCACCGAGCCCGGCTATCGCGGCTACAACCACTTCTATGTCGGCCAGGAGGCGGTTGCCACGGGGGTGTGCGCGGCGCTGAAAAACAGCGGCGGCATCATGGAGGCGGACTTTGTCTACAGCACGCATCGGCCGTCCGGCCACGCCATCGCCAAGGGCGTGGACGTCAAGAAGATGGCCGCCGAGTATGAATTCCGCGCCACCGGCCTGAACGGTGGCTATGCCGGCGAAATGCACATCTCCGACCCTTCGGTCGGCTTCATCGGTGCCGACGGCATGATCGGCCCAGGTCCAGTGATTGCAACCGGCTCCGCGTTTGCATTCCGCGCGCGCGACAGCAAGCAGGTGGCAGTAAATTTCGGCGGCGACGGTACCTATGCGACACCGCATTTCCACAGCGCCATGAACAATGCGGCGCTGCTGAAGTTGCCGTTCATCTATGTGATCGAGAATAACCTCTACCACCAGTACGCCCACTATTCCTATTCCTGTCCAATGAGGGACATCGCCACCGCCGCCCACACCTATGGAATTCCCGGCGTCGTCGTGGACGGCCAGGACGTGCTGCAGGTCTACAACGCGGCAAAGGATGCTGTGGAGCGGGCGCGCGCCGGGGAGGGCCCCACACTGATCGAAGCCAAGACCTATCGCTATTACAACCACTGGGGCGCACCTGGCGCCAAGCCCGGCGAGCTCGGTGCTTTCGGCTATGATCCGCTTGCCATCAGCTCGTTTCGGCCGGAGCGCGAGTTGCGGGCGTGGATGGCGCGCGACCCGGTCGACATCTCCCGCAATGCGCTGATCAACTGGAGAGTGCTGGATCGCGCCAAGGCCGAAGCCATCGAGGCCGCGGCCAAGCAGGAGATGCTCGACGCCTTTGCGTGGGCCGACAAGCAGCCGTTCTGCAAGCCGGAAGACGGCCTCAAGAACGTGTTTGTCGAGGGCAGCGTCGCTGCTCGCCAATTCGCATAGCGCCAGTTCGGCTGACCGACGCGACGTCACACCAGACACACACGTCAAGGAATTTGGGAGCGAACAATGTCACGCAAGAGCTTCATGTACTCGGTCCTCGAGGCCGTTCAGCATGAGATGCAGCAAGACAAGAACATGATCTGGATCTTCGAGCTGACGCCGCCCGTCGCATCGACTCCGGGAAGGCCCGTCATCAACCTCGAACGCGAGTTCGGGCGCAAGCGCGTGGTCAATACCGGCATCGACGAGAACTGGATGGCCGGCTGCGTCTTGGGCGCCGGTCTCGCCGGCTCGAAGGCCGCCACCTACATTCCCTATCAGGGCGCCTGCATGCCCTTCCAGATGATCCAGAACCACGCCGGCAAGCTCCGCTCGATGACCGGAGGTCAAGCCAAAATGCCGATCGTATTCGTCATGGAGATGACCGGGCAGACGCCCGGCTTCGCCGGCCAGCACTCGGACTATGAGATCGACACCTACTACGCCCACATTCCCGGCGTGAAGACGGTGATCCCGTCCAACCCCACGGATGCCAAGGGCATGATGGTATCAGCCATCCGCTCCCCTGACCCGGTCGTCTACCTCTATGCGGCCGGCTTGCGCGATATGATCGAGGACGTGCCAGACAACCAGTACGAGACGCCGCTCGACAAGGCTGCGGTCCGCTCCACCGGCACCGACATCACCATTGTCGGCTCCGGCGGTGGCATGCCCGAAGTGCTCAAAGCGACGGCGGAGCTGCAGAAAGCGGGCATGAATGTCGAGACCATCGATCTGCGCAGCTTGAAGCCGATGGACACGGAGACACTTGTCAAGTCGGTGCAGAAAACCAAGCGGCTGCTGACTGTCGACCAGTCGTATTACACGCTTTGTCCGGGCGCCGAGGTGATCGCCAGGGTGGCCGAGAACGTCGACGGTGCCCGCTACAAGCGCGTAGCCTTCCCGGACGCGCCGCCACCGGCCGCGCCTGAAATGTTCCTGTGGATGCGGCCGAACGCCAGCCACATCATCGCCGCTGCCAAGAAGCTGGTCGGCTGAAGGGGCGAAGGCGCTAGCGGTGTAGCCGTGGGCTTTGCGCCCGCGGCTCGCTTTACCGCACGGAACCTGTCGCGTTTGCCACATGCGAGGAAGATCAAGTGAACGAGGACAATGGCGCTCACTGTGCGCATTGCGATAGCCCCAACGTTCGCAGCACGAATGTCCGCTCAGCGTTCTGGCACGATGACCGGCTCGTCGTGGTCGAAGACATGCCAGCGATGGTGTGCGACGCGTGCCACGAGCAGTTCTACGACGATCAGACGATGGTAGTTCTGGACCTCCTCCGAGGGGATGGCTTCCCCGCGGAAAAGGCGCGGCGCGAGTTGCGCGTACCCGTCTTCTCTTTCAAGGACCGGCTCGCTCCCCAGAGGGCCCGATGAGCACTGCGCCGTCATGTAAGAAGCTCTTCACGTTGGCGGTCGGGTACCTGCTTCTCGGGCTCGTTCCGGCCCTGTCGCAGCAGCTCGACCACGGTTTCATGCCAAAGGGGGGCAAGACCTTGCTACTGGAGTTCCTGGGAAGCGCGGCGTCTGACAAGGACGTGCGCGCCATCATCGAGGCGCGCCGTAGCGAGCCGGAGTGGCGCAAGACGATGGAGCGCGGCGCTAAGGGCGGCCTGAGCGAGATCGAGCTTCGCACCCTCGCCGCGTATCTCGCAACCAACATGCCAGTGGCGGACGCGGAGAGCGTGGCTGCCCAAACCGCGAAGCCCGATGATCTCGCAGCCACCCTGCCGCGGGACGGGCGGGAGCTAGCGTGGCAGGAATGCCAGTTCTGCCATTCGCTGTTCACAAGCCATCTCACGCAGGCGCGCGACGTGCAGGCGTGGCTGAACATGTTCCAGTCGCCGTTCCACCGCGAGCTGAAAATGACCGCACAGGAGCGCCGCGAATTCTCCTTCTACTCGGCCATCAACATGCCCATGCGGATCGAGGACGTGCCGTCGGAACTGCGCTTCTGAAACAGGAAGGGACGAAGTCATGCGCATCAATCCCTTGGCCGCGGTCGCCGTAATTGCAGCGGTCAGTGCATTGCTCAATTTGCCGCTCTATGCGCAGGAGTACGATCCGATCTTCGACTTCATTCCGAAAGGAGGGCGCTCGCTCTTGACCAAGGTGTTGGAGAGCAAGCCGCCCGCCGCGGAAGTGCGCGCCCTGCTCACGTCGAAGCATACGCGCGAGGAGTGGGTCGCCGATCTCAAGGGTCGCGCGATGGCGATCCCGGCACTGAAGGCTCTCGATGAGCGCGAATTGCTGACGCTGGCGGAC
>JBAPMW010000648.1:0-2181 GCA_049278815.1 Hyphomicrobiaceae bacterium | reverse complement strand
AGTGCGGAGAAGCGCTACAAGCTGGAGGCATTTCGACTTCGCCCGCAAAATGTTGATCTGAAACACACGAACGAAGCAGGAAAAGTCGAAATAGCCCTTGATTCTCTTAGGTTTGTCGCTGACTCTTAATCAGCGGGCCGCAGGTTCGAGTCCTGCTACACCCACCAATGTTTTCAAGAGCTTAGGTGGGATTTCATTTCGACTTTTCCGATGTTCATTTCGACTTTAGCACCGCTAATGCATTGAAACGCCTAGTATCGGCGCTGAATCGTAGCCGGCCGTGTGCGCTGCCGGGCAAGCTCTTAGAGCCACTGCGAACGCTTGCCGATTGGGCGCCGAGATCCGTGCCCTTCCGGTGAGGAAAGGGACAAACGGAGCAACCATCGCATGCCCGTTCACGGACCACGCAATTTGACGGTCAACACCATGTGGTGCAATGCGCGCAACACTTCAAACATGACTGCGCGGCACTCTTCAGGGAACTCATCGGTGCCTTCATAGAAATCGAGAGCTTCGCTGGCAACCCACAACGCATCTGCCACAGTCACGAGCGCTTCATTCACATTCGCCCCGCGCGCAGAGTCGTCTACGCCTCTCTGCGTGAGATCGATTTCATCTCGTACGAGCTGCAGCTTTCGCAAGGTATCTTCATAACCGGCGCTGCTCATTGTCGTCACTCTCAGCTGGCGGCAGACTAGGGCGTGCCAATCTGCCAAGCGCGGCCAAATTCATCAACCAGCGGACCCTAATGTGTGTCGGGTCTGGTCAGGATCTGGGTCAGGAGTCGGACCAGGATCCGGCCCGTCGATGGCCGCCCGGGTCAGGCTGTGCGCAGCTGTGCGACATCGAGCCAGACGCGCGTCTGGCTGCCCAGTATGTCGAGCAGCACCCACACCCGCCGCTGCGGCGCGAGGCTCTCCACCGTTGCCACGAATTGCGCGAACGGGCCGCTCAGCACGCGCGCTTTGTCACCTGATTTCAGCGCCTGTGATGGCCACAAGTGACCCGCCTCGTCGCTACGCGCCATCAACCCCGCCACGAGGCCTGGCGGAACAGGAGCGGGGTCGCGCTCGCCGAAGGTCACGAGCCTGGAGACACCGTAGGTGCTGTTGATCGTCCGCCATGCACTCGAGGCAGGGTTGAACAATACGAAGAGATAGCCAGGAAAAAGCGGCCGTATCTGGCTCACGAAGCGGCCCCCGCGGCGGCGCGTCTCCTCCTGGGTCGGGCAGAACACCGGAAAGCCCTGACGGGCGACATTTTGCTCAGCGATGTGGCATTGGTTTGGTCGTACCTGCGCTAGATACCAGGCCAATCCGCCCTCACGATAACTCATAGTACGCCCCCTTAGCGGACAGCACAGCGCCAGCGCAACGGCCACATTCCCGGCGAGGCTCGACCCCTGCGGCGCCCCTCCCCGGTGTCCCTCAGTGCGTCACTCGGTCGGCTCGCACCCCAATTATAGCTTCATCCCCCATGGCAGTCTTGCCAATTGCGGAGCGGGCGAGGAGGGGCCCGGCGACCTTCAGCAGGTGGCCCGCCAGCAACACCCACGGAAACCTCAGGCCGTGCGACAGCATCCTCTGCCCGGGCCGTGGCTTGCCGGACCGAGCGCGGCCGTGTAAGCGTTCATCGATGAACGCGCTCGGCCTAGTCTTCGGCTCGTGCAATGTTCCTTGCGTCGGCTCGGGTGGATGCTGAAGCGTCCATCCGTGCGGTAGCTATTGAAGACCGACGTGAAGCGCCGCGTGCCGAATGAGACCAGAGACCTTGCGCGGCAGGATGGGCGCTTTCGCGTGATGCGCGCTATCGAGGCCAATCCGACCTACAGCCAGCGTGACATCGCCAGATCGCTCGGAATCAGCCTCGGGGCGGTGAACTACTGCCTCAACGCCCTCATCCTACCAGCTTTGGCGGCGATTGCGGGCGACAAACAGCGCGACTGGGCTCGCGGTGACCGAAAGGATCACGAGGCGGAGTCGCGTTTTGGCGAAGGCTAAGCACTGAGAGTTGTCTTTCTAAGTCCGGCTGCCCAGCGCGGAGGTGCGGAGGCAGTTTTGCTCGACTGGATGCAGTCTCTGCGTAAAGGGAATCCGGCCATATCCGTCCACTTGCTGGCAGGCGAGAAGGGACCGATGGTCGAGGCCTGCGCGGCAGCGAGCATACCCTGCGAGGTGTTAC
>JBAPMW010000647.1:0-3947 GCA_049278815.1 Hyphomicrobiaceae bacterium | reverse complement strand
GGCCATCAGCGTGCGCTGGGTTTAGCCAACGGCTGACCCGCTGGTCTCCAAACCGAGATGCGGCGATAGCCGCGGGGCGGCCTGTTTCCGGGCAGGAACTCCGGGCGGCGCCCAGGGATAAGGCGTTGCCACCTGCCGTTGGCATCCAGAATCGCCTGATTGTTGCCGCTCTCCGAAACATACCGGGTAACACCCGGCCGCATGGCGCGTTCGGGTCGACCCAGTGACCGCCCGGCAGTGGCCCCTGCGTATAGCGGCGATGCGTCAGAATCTCCGACGTTTGAGAAGAGAGCTTGGCGTCACGGGTGCATGACGATCTTGCCGAGCGCCGTGCCGCCTTCCAGCAGCGCGTGCGCTTGGTGCACGTCCGCCAGGCGGAAGCGGGCACCGATGGCAGGACGGATCGCGCCCGCAGCGAGCTTGCCGATCACCGCGCCCATCAGCCGGCGGCGGCCCTCGCGGTCGTGGTCGTAGGAGTGGAACGAGAAGCACCTGACCGCCGGGCTCCTGCCGACGTGGGCTCGCATCTCGGCGAACAGGTCCTTCTCGGGAAGGCCGCCGAAGGCGTTGTAGGACACCAGCGTGCCCCAGTTGGCGAGCGCCGCCAGGTAGCCCGTGAAGGCCGGTCCGCCGACGTGGTCGAGGACGAGATCGACGCCCTTGCCGCCCGTCAGATCCAGCGTCGCCTCCGGCACCGGCTGCTCCCTGTAATTAACGATGTGGTCGGCCCCCATCGCCCGCGCGAACCGAGCCTTGTCGGTGCCGCTGACGGTGCCGATCACGGTCATGCCGGCGGCCTTGGCCAGTTGCACGAGGGCGCTGCCGACACCGCCTGCCGCGCCGATGACGAGCACGCTGCGAGGGATGCGCGGCCCCGCGGTCTCGTGCAGCAGGGCGTAGGCTACCTGATAGTTGGGGAGCGCCGCGGCCTGCTCGAGATCGACGCTCTCCGGCAGGGCGTGCACGGCATCGGCAGGCACCGCGACGTACTCGGCGTAGCAGCCGCCGCGCTGAGCGAGATCGCGGGCGCTCAACAGCACCTTCTGCCCGATGGCGAGCCCTGAGATACCCGGACCGAGCGCGGCGATGCGCCCGGCGAGATCGTTGCCGGGATTGGCCGGCAACGGCGGCATCCACTTGTAGATGCCCTTGCGGATCAGCACATCCGGCTGCCCCACGCCGAGCGCCTCGGCCTCGATCAGCACCTCGTTGTCGCGCGGCTCCGGGATGGGAGCCTCGCACACCTCCATCACCTCAGGTCCGCCGGTTGTGCGCTGCAGGATGACTTTCACGCGATGGCTCCGTACTAGAGATCGTGAAATGGTGAAGTCGTGAGATCGGGCTTCGCGACTTCACGATCTCACGACTTCACGAACTCACGGCTTTTTCGAAACACAACCAATTTTCGAAAATCGTTGCAAGCGCTGTTTCGAGCCGCTAGAACGCGGCGTCGAGAATGACACACCGCTCCATGACTCTTGTCGCCGCACCATCGAACGAGGAGGCCCGCACGCGCGCGGCGGGCGTGCTCGGCCGCCTGCATACCGACATTGTCACCTGCCGTCTCAAGCCGGGCGAGCCCTTGCGCTTCGAGCCGCTCAAGGAGGCCTACGGCGCGAGCTTCACCACCCTGCGCGAGGCGCTGACGGCGCTCACGGCCGACGGCCTCGTCATCTCGGAAGGGCAGCGCGGCTTCCACGTGGCCCCTGTGTCACGCGCCGATCTTGTCGACCTCACCGAGGCGCGCGTGCTGATCGAGCGCAAGCTGCTGGAGCTCGCCATCGCCAAGGGTGGCGACGAGTGGGAGGTGGCCGCAACAGCCGCGCTGCACCGCATGACGCTTGTCGAGCAGCGGCTGGGACCCAAGTACGCCCTGGCTGTCGAATGGAAGCTCCTGCACCGGCAGTTCCATGAGGCGCTGGTGGCGGCCAGCGGCTCGCCCATCCTCATGGGCATGCGGGGCAACCTGTTCGCGCGCGCCGAGCGCTACCGCAGCCTGTCGTCGCGCTATCGGCGCATCAAGCGCGACAAGGCTGGCGAGCACAAGGCCATCCTGGACACCGTGCTCGCCCGCAAGACCGACAAGGCCCTGGCGCTGGTCGACCGCCACATCCGCAACACGGCCGAGGCAGTGCTGGAATGCGCCCACAAGTTCCTGGAGGACGGGGCAGTCCACAAGAAGGAAAGCGAGACTGACACGTGAAGGGTGAGACATGAGACTGCTGTCGTTCTCCGCCGGGGGACAGGAATCGTGGGGGGCGGTTGCCGGCGACGGCGTCATTGACCTCGGCAAGGCGCTCGGCGGCAGATACCCGGCCTTGCAGGACTTCATCGGCAGCGACGACTACGCCCGGCGCGACGCGATCGTCGCCGGCCTGAAGGCCGACTACCCGCTCTCCGGCATCCGCTTCCTGCCGGTGATTCCCAAGGCTGAGAAGATCATCTGTCTCGTCCGCAACTACATGGACCACCATCAGGAGGTCCTGGCCGCTGGCCTCCAGCGCGAGCTCAGCAAGTTCCCGCCGATCTTCCTGCGCTTGTGGCGCTCGCAGGTGGGGCACGACGAGCCGATCGTCCGCCCCAAAGTCTCCCATGAGCTCGACTGGGAGGCGGAGCTCGCCGTCATCATCGGCAAGGGCGGCCGGCACATCGCCGAGGAGGCCGCGTTCGCCCACGTAGCGGGCTACTCCTGCTACAACGACGTGAGCGTGCGCGAGTGGCAGTTCCACGCCAAGCAGATCGCCGCCGGCAAGAACTTCGTCGGCACCGGCCCGTTCGGGCCGTGGATGGTGACGGCGGACGAGATCCCCGACCCCGATAATCTGAAGCTGGAGCTGCGCATCAACGGCAAGACCGAGCAGTCGTCCAGCACCAGGCATTTGATCTTCAAGATCCCCACCATCATCAATTACTGCTCGACGATCTTCGACCTCGTGCCGGGGGACGTGCTGGTAACGGGCACGCCCGCCGGCGTCGGCTGGAGCCGCAAGCCGCCGCTGTTCCTGAAGCCGGGCGATGTCGTCGAGGTCGAGATCGAGAGGATCGGGGTGCTCAGGAACCCGGTCGTCGACGAGTAGACGAGAGGCTGCGCGCGCCCCGAGGAAGCAGTGAGCCGGCGGCTCAACACCGCCGGCCCGGGCTCTTTTCAGGCCGCCGCAGGCCGCTCCGCTCGCAGGCACTTCTCCAGGATGGCGAGCGTCGCGTCCTGACGGCTCGCCCTGACGGCAAAGCCGGCACTGCGCGCAAGAGAGATCATCCGGCTGTTGCCGACCAGCGTCTCGGCGGCCATGCGGCGGATACCCGACAGCGCCGCCTGGCGCTGCAGCCGCTCAAGCAGGGCGCGGCCGATGCCGCGGGCCTGCCAGGCGTCCGCAACCGCGATCGCCAACTCGCAGGTCGAGGCATCCTTGGCGTCCACGACGTATCGCGCCTCGCCGATCATGACGTCGCGCCCGTCCTCGACCACCACGGCCAGCAGCGCCAGATGACGGACGTAGTCGACCGCGGTCAGGCTCTCGATCAGCACCTCCGGAGCGCTGACATGGGTCATGAAGCGGCCGTAGCGGCTCTCCGCCGAGAGGTCGCGGAAGAAATTCCGCTGCAGCCCCGTGTCCTGGGGCAGCATCGGCCTGATGACGACGCGGGTTGCATCGGCGGCGTACACCACGTCGATGAGATGCATCGGATAGCGCGGGACGGCGTAGGCCATGGCACAGCCTCCGTTCTCAACGGCCGGGGTTGACGCGGCGGTCGCGCTCGACGCCGCGCTTGACGGCGAAGTCGATCTGCGAGCGCACGATGCCGATGTCCTTCAGCTCGCGCTCGCTCATCCTGTGCAGATGCTCGATCGTCCGTTGCTCGGCGCAGCGCCTTTGGCAGGCCGCCCACCATGCCTTGAGCGCAATTCCCACGCGCCAGGCGCGCGCCGGCGGCGCGATGGCGTGCGC
>JBAPMW010000646.1:0-3954 GCA_049278815.1 Hyphomicrobiaceae bacterium | reverse complement strand
GCAACGGCCAGCAGGGCCGCCTGGAAGGCGCGCTCGGCGCGCGGGCGGTCGCCAATCATGGCGAGCGCCGCGCCGAGCTGGGCCTGCGCCAGCGGGGTGGCGAAGCGGTCGAGCCTGGTGTCGACGTAGTAGCGCAGCTCGCCGATCGGCGCCTGGCCGTTGCGGGCGAGCACGTAGAGCGCATAGGCCCTGTCCTCGCCGCCCCGCTCGAAGTCCTGGGCGTAGCCGATATAGTTGGCGAGCCGGTCCAGCGCCTGGCTGAAGGGCCTCTGGCGCACGGCGTAGCCGAGCTCCCTGGCGCGCGTCAGGAAGTCGGTGACGAACGCCGTCAGCCACATGTCGCCGTCCGACGGCCCCCACACGCCGAACGCGCCGGAGGCGTCCTGCATCTCGAAGACGCGGGCGATGGCGGCGTCGATGCGCTGGCGCAGCTCGGCGTCGCCGGCGATGCCGATACGCCTGGCCACGCTGTTGACGTAGAGCAGCGGCAGCGCGCGGCTCACGGTCTGCTCGGCGCAGCCGTAGGGATAGCGGTCGAGCGCGGTCAGGATGCCCGGCACGTCGAGGGCGCCGTGCGGCCCCGCCGATACCGTCACCTTGCTGCGGCTCGGGATCAGGTCGTGCAGGAGGGCGCTCGAGACCGTGAGCTTGCCGTCCTTGGGGGCCAGCGTCGTCACCGTCAGGCGCTTGATGTCGCCCGCCGGCACCTTGACATCGAAGCTGAGCGTGCGCCGCAGGTCGATGCCGCCGGGGCCGGTGATGCGGAGGCTGAGGTTGGTCAGCCCGACCGCGGCCGGCTTGAGCGTGAATGCCTCGCGCTTGCGCTCGCCGGTGGCGATGGCAACCGAGCGCTCGAAGCCGGCCTGCGCCTGGGCACCGGGCTCGGCCTCGAAGGTGCCGGTGACCTTGTAGGTGCCCGCCTGACCCTCGACGTTGTGCAGCGCCAGCTCCAGCCGCGCCTCGTCGCCCAGGGTGAGGAAGCGCGGCGCCGAGACGGTCAGCGCGACCGGATCGCGCACGACCACGTCCTTGGACGCCGAGCCGACCTTGCTGGCGCTCCACACCACCGCCGTGAGGCGCACCGTGCCGTTGAAGTCGGGGAGCTGGAACTCGGCCTTGGCGGCGCCGTCGGGCCCCACCTGGACGATGCCGGAGAATAGCGCCAGCGTCGCCTCCACGGGTGGGCTGCCTTGCAGGGACACCTCGCCGCCGTCGCCGCCGGAGCGCAGCTTGCCGCGCTCGGCGCGCATGCCGTCGATCAGCCGGCCGTAGAGGTCGCGGATCTCGCTGCCGAGACGGCGCTGGCCGAAGAACCACTGGTCCGGCCTCGGCGTCTCGAAGCGCGTGAGGTTGAGGATGCCCAGGTCGGTCGCAGCAATGGTGACGCGGGCCTCCTCGCCGGGCGTCAGGCCGGCGAGCTTGACGGGCACCGTCAGCACGCTGCCGGACTCCACCTTCTCGGGCACATCGAATTTGACGCTCAGCGTGCGCGGCTGCTGGTCGATGGCGAGCCAGCGCAGGCCGACGGCGCGGCCGGGCATGCGCTTGGCCTTCTCGTCGATCGGGCGATAGAGCATGACGGCCACGTAGGCGCCGGGCTCCCATTTGTCGCTGACGGTGAGGGGCACCTCGCCGCCGCCTGCGGGCAGATCCACCTCCTGCGTGGTCAGGAGGCCCGAGCCCATCACAGCCACGAGCGCACGACCGGCCATGCGCGAGGTGATCTTGACGCGCGCGATGTCGCCCGGCTTGTAGGCCGGCTTGTCGAGGGCGACATCGAGGGCCTCGGGGGTGTCGGCGCCGTCGTCGGCCCAATAGCCGGCGTTGAACACGACGCTGGACACGAGCCCCGAGCCGTCGCTCACCTCCAGTCGATAGCGGCCCCAGTCGAGCTTCGCCTCGATCCTGGCCGGTGCATCGGATGACGCATCGACGGTGCCGGAAGCAATGCGCCGGGTGGTGGTGGTGGCCTCGTAGGCCCAGGAGCCGTCGCGGCTGTACCACTGCCAGCGCCGTTCCAGGCGCGACACCTGCCACTTGAGGCCCTTGGCCGCGACCGCCTTGCCGTCGGCGCCGACGAGGATGGCCTCGAAGCGCGCCGTCTCGCCTTCTCCCACCTGGCCCTTGAACAGCGGCTTGATGCCGATGCGCGCGGTCTTGGGATCGATGGGCAGAGTGACCGTGCGCTCGATCGTGCGCCCGCCGGATTCCCGCAGCCGGACGAAGACCATCGCCTCCAGGGGCAGGTTGGTCTTGGTGTAGGCCGGCAGATCGACGGCAATCTCGGCCTTGCCGTCGGCGTCGGTGGCGGGCAGCCCCTCCAGCGCCTTGCGCACCGGGCTGAACTGCTCGTCGGCCACGCCGAACCTGTAGCCGGGGAAGGCGCTGCTCTCCTTGGTCGAGGCCCGGACGGCAATCTCGCCCTCCACGCTGAGGCCGGCCGCAGCTGGGCCATAGAGGTAGCGCCCGGCGACCTTGATGCGGCCCGGCTGCTGCGGGCTCAGCGCGTCGGCCGTTGTCTCCAGCTTGAGATCGAGGCGCTCGGGCACGAAGTCCTCGACCAGGAACGCCGCCTGGGCGATGGGCGCGGCCTTCGGGTCGGTGTGGATCTTGACGCGCCAGGTGCCCGTCATGGCGGAGGGCGCCAGCGCGAGCTTGGCGGCGCGACCGCCGAGGCCCTGATCGGTGAGGGCGAAGCGCGAGTGCTCCACGCCGTCCGGGCGCCAGAGGACGAGCGTCACCGGCACCGGCGCGGCGGCTCCAGTGCGGGTGCGCACCAGTGTCGTCAGATGCACGGTCTCGCCGGCGCGATAGACGCCTCGGTCGGCATAGGCGAAGGCATCCACTGGGCCGGGATCGCCGCGCCCCTTGACACCGCGGTCGGTGAGATCGAAGGCGGCGGCGGTCATGTCGAGGAAGGCATAGTCGCCGCCCTCGGTCTCGGCCACCAGCACCGCCGGGGACTGGCCGCCCTCGCCGCGGGCGAGCGCGGAATCGAAGCGGACGTAGCCGCGGGAATCGGTCTTGGCCGTCCCGAGCACCTCGTTGTTGCGGGCTATCAGGCGTACCTTGACGTTTGCCACCCCCCTGGCCGTGGCCAGCGAGCGCACGAAGCCATGCACGCCGTCGTCGCCGTTGATGGCGGTGAGGCCGAGATCGGAGACGATGAACCACTGCGTGGCGACACGGCCGCCGTTGTCGCCCTTCTTGACCGAGGCGTGGGCCGCCAGCACGTAGACGCCGGGCGCGAGGCGCGGGATCGCCTCGGCGACGGGAAACGCCGTCGTCACATCCTCGTTGAGGCGCGAGGGCACCTGCATCTCGCCGGCATAGACCCGCGCGCCGCTCTTCTCCTTGAGCGTGCTCAGGTCGTAGGAGGCGAGCTGGCGTTGGAAGTCGCCGCTCTGGAGCACCTGGGCGATGCTGCGGTCGCCGATGCGGTAGACCTCGATCTTGATGTTGTCGGTGTTGACCGTAACGAGCGGGATGCCCTGCTGGCCGCGGTTGGGCAGCACGTAGCTGCGCCCCACCGCCCGCACCGACGGCGCCCGGTCCTTCACGTAGACGGCCAGCTCCGCCGTTTTGGCCAGCGCCTCGCCACGGATGCCCGACGGCAGCCCGGCGCGGACCTGCACCTCGTAGCGCTTGCCGTGGGCGAGCCCGTCGACGCACAGCTGGCGCGACTCGGCCGTCACGGCCTGGGGGTCCCTGCCGTCGACCAGCACGTATTGCGCCCAATCCACCTGGCCCGAGCGCAGAGCCTCGCTGAACTGCACGCACAGCCGCGGCTGGGCGGCGTCGCTGTCCACCTTGTACTCGAGGATGCGGAAGCCGTGCTCGGCGACCAGCCTTTCCAGCGCCGCCTGCCGCTCGGGCGTGGGGGCAAGGCCGGCGCTCACGCGCAGTGCCTCGATCGCCGGCCGCCAGTAGGAGCGGCGCTTGAAGGCCTCATGG
>JBAPMW010000645.1:0-1957 GCA_049278815.1 Hyphomicrobiaceae bacterium | reverse complement strand
CCCCATAGAGCCTGCTGCCCCGCCGGCGCCCCACTAACCGCGATTTCGTGCCCTGGCGCTTCTCGGACGCCTCCCGTCGCCGCGCGTGGATGGCGGCGTCATCCAGGCGTCCGAGAAACCTGCACAGACTCGGTAAGCCTCACGTCGAGCACATCGAGTCCGTTATGCACCCGCCAACAGACGCCGGGGCCGGCGCCACGAGCAAGCAGGCCGTCGCCGGTCGACCCGGTTCGAGCGACTACTCAATACGCCTTCACCCAGCACCGGTCGTAGCCCTTGGCCGCCAGCTGGTCGCAGACCCTCGTCGCTTGCGGGCGCGGACCCGGTGGCAGGAAGACGAGGCGGTGCCAGATCCCCTTCTTGCCGAGATCGATGGGCTGAATCTCGCCCTCCAGGCCGATCAGCAGGTTCGGGTATTGCTTCTTCAGGTCGGACAGCGCGCGCAGCACGGTCGCGTGGTTCTTGTGGGTGAAGACGACCGGCACGAAGCGCTCCTCCGTGGCGGGCGCCGGGGCGGAAGGCGCTGCGACCGGCTCCGCGTCGGCCTTTGAGGCCGCCGCGAGCTTCGGCGCGGCCTGCGGGGGCGCTTCCTCCGCGCTTGCCACGGCGGGCTTCTTGGGCGCGACCACGGGCGCTTCCTGCGACGTCTCCGCGCCGGGCTTCCTCGGCGCGGTCGGAGCGCTTGTCTTCGTCTTCGGCAGCGGCGCGGGTGAGTGTGCATCCCCGTCGGCAACCGACGGGACGCGCTCGACCGACCGCGGCACGACGGGGGGCGCCGGCGGATCCGGCGGCCGGTCGTCCACGGCGGTCTCGCTGCCGGCCGGGCCGATGAGCTCGAACAGCCTGGTGCCGACCTCGTGCAACCTCTCGCGCGGCAGCAGGCTGAGGATGATCCCCACGACGACCATCGCCGCCAGGCCCCTGAAGCCGGCCGTACGCTCGCGCACCACTGCCAGCAGAGATCGCCCCTCGGGCTCGTCGAGGTCAGCCTCCTCGCGCGCGCGCAACCCCGCTGCGGACAGGGCGCGGAATCCTGTCTCGGACCGGCTGCGGGGGGCCGGCGGCGGCCGCGGCTGACCCCTCGCGGCGGGGCGGCTGTGGCGGACGGCCAGGGCCTTGGGGTGGAACCCATCGCCGGGGGGAAAGCCCGTGTCGGCCTGCACGCCAGCGCCGGCGCGGAGGTTGTCGTCGGGGCGGAAGATGTCGCTGGCACGGCGAGAGGCGCCGCCACCGCGGAAGCCCGCATCGGGTCGCAGGCCATCGTCGGCAGGGAAGGGGTGATGGGGCAGCAAGAGGTCGTCGTGCTGCGGAGGCGGTGGAGGAGGTGGCTCCTCCTCGGGCGGTGCCGCAGCGGGAAAGGGTGTGATGGGGAGGCTCTCAAGCTGCCGCGGCAGCACGTGCTCCTTCACCAGATGGCTGACCTCGTCGAGCACGGTCTGCTGCTGCTTGACCGCGCTCACCATCACCTTGAAGCTGTCCCACGACGACGCCGGCGCGCTCACTACCCTGGCGGTGATGCGGTCGTGGCTGGCAACGAGCCGCGCAACCTGGGCACGGACCGCCTCGCGCTCCTCGCTGGGAGCGTCTACGAGATGCTCATCGAGCGAGGCGATGTGCGCCGCGATCTGCTCGGAGCCCGACAGGAAGCCCGCGCGCATGGATGCCAGCGCACGCTCAACCTCGTCCTCAACGGGCTTAGGCTGCTCGCCCATCTCTTCTTAGCTGTGCCGATCGTGCGTGATCCCACAAACCCCGCCGGTGAATCCAAGTACAATTGGCCGCCTTTGGCAAGGCTCGCGAGCGGAGGCACTTGATAACTTGCGCCGGGGAGAGTGAGGTTTCAGGTTGCTCACCGGCTTCGCCGACCCTCGATGAAGAAACGGAGCCAGCCCCAGCGTCCCCTCCCCCCTTTTGTGGGGGAGGGACAGGGTGGGGGATTGCAGAACATCGAAGGTCG
>JBAPMW010000644.1:0-3532 GCA_049278815.1 Hyphomicrobiaceae bacterium | reverse complement strand
GCCATTGGTAGCAGCCATCTTTTCGGTACGGCGCATTAGCTGCTATTGTTGAGACTAGATTGCATTGCCGCCTATGAGACATCGCCGGCCGGATTAGTAGCCGGTCTGCCAAGACGCCATGCCGTTCGTCCGAGACCAGGGCCACCACCAAGCCACCCTCAATGGCGGCTTCCACCCCTGCCACAGGCGCCGCCCCACACTCACCACTCACCACTCACCACTCACCATCTCACCCCTTCAGCGCCTGCGCCAGATCGTCCATCAGGTCCTGCGCGTCCTCCAGGCCGATCGACAGGCGCACCAGCTCCTCGCCCACACCCGCCTTGACCAGGTCCTCGGCGCTCATCTGCTGGTGGGTGGTGCTGGCGGGATGGATGACGAGGCTCTTGGCGTCGCCGACATTGGCGAGGTGGGAGAAGAGCCGCAGCCGCTCGATCAGCCTGGCGCCGGCCTTGCGTCCGCCCTTGATGCCGAAGCTCATGATCGCGCCGGCGCCTCTGGGCATCTGCCGCCTCGCCAGCGCGTGGTCGGGATGGCTCTCAAGCCCCGGATACTTCACCCACGCCACGGCCGGGTGCTCCTCCAGGAAGGCGGCCACGGCTTGCGCGTTGGCGACGTGGCGGGCCATGCGCACGGGGAGCGTCTCGATGCCCTGGATCAGGTAGAAGGCGTTTGCGGGGCTCATGCAGGCGCCGAAGTCGCGCAGGCCCTCCGCCCGCGCCCGCATGATGAAGGCCGCCGGCCCGAACTCCTCGGCGAAGGTGATGCCGTGATAGCCGGCATAGGGCTCCGTCATGGTCGGGAATCGCCCCGAGGCCGCCCAGTCGAAGCGGCCGCCGTCCACCACGATGCCGCCGATGGCGATGCCGTGGCCGCCCAGGAACTTGGTGGCCGAGTGCATGACGATATCCGCGCCCAGCTCGATCGGCCGGCACAGGTAGGGCGTGGTGAAGGTGGAATCCAGCATCAGCGGCAGCCCATGCCGGTGTGCCACCGCGGCCACGGCGGCGATGTCCAGCACCTCCAGCCCCGGATTGCCCAGCGTCTCGGCAAACACCAGCCGCGTCTTGTCGCCGATGGCCTTCTCGAAGCTGCCGGGGTCGCGCGGATCGGCGAGCGTGGTGGCGATGCCGAAGCGCGGCAGCGTATGCGTGAACAGGTTGTGCGACCCGCCGTAGATGCGCGCCGAGGCCACGATGTGCCCGCCCGCGCCCATCAGCGTGGCGATGGCGAGATGCAGCGCCGCCTGGCCCGATGCCGTCGCCACCGCGCCGACGCCGCCTTCGAGCGCCGAGATGCGCTCCTCCAGCACGGCCACGGTGGGGTTGGAGATGCGCGAGTAGATGTGCCCCGCCCGTTCCAGGTTGAACAGACCGGCCGCATGCTCGGTATCGTCGAACACATAGGACGTCGTCTGGTAGATCGGCACCGCGCGCGCGCCCGTGACAGGATCGGGCCGCTGCCCGGCGTGCAGCGAGAGCGTGTCGAAGCGGGGAGACTTGGGTGTGGCCATGGTGCGTTGCTGGCAGGAGCCCCCTCGGAACAGGACAGACCGGCTGACGGGAACGCGCTGGGGCGCCGACGACCGGTCCTGCGCCGGGTTATAGCACGAGCGGGCGAGGGTTGCCTGGCGCGCTTTGCATCTGAGCTGCAAGTGGCACCGACCCCGCGCGGCAACGCCGGCGAGGGTGCGACGGGTGCACGGGTGCCTGCTCGGCAACCATGAAAGGGGGCGGTTGCCCGCCCCGCGGGGTCCCGTCGCCGCAGACGACCGCGAATTATAGGCATCGCGCGAGGTGGGCGGAGATGGACCGCGTGCCGAGGATGCCGACCGTTGTGCGGTCAGCGTTAGCAAAGCACAAGCGCGGCAGGACGCGCCGGGCAGCCGTGTCAGACGACCGCCCCCCCGTCGGGTGGAAAATGCGCTAGCCATCACCAGGAGCGATCCGCCCCTGGGTGCCCAGGCGTTGCCCAAAAACCTGCCCAAACCCGCCAAGTTCGGCTGGCAACATCACCCCTGCGGAACGGATCGAAACTTTAACAGGGCCGGAGCCAGTGATCCGGTGGATGGCACATGAGTGGTGTGATCGCGCGTTTGTCCCTGGCAGCCCGGCATGGTTGCTCCCATCAATTCAACCGCGAGGCGACTGAAGCCAAGCGTCCAGAGTGCGCAGCAAGCATGGAGGGGAAGACCTGCGTCGTCACCGGCGCTACATCCGGTATCGGCCGGGCCGCGGCCGAAGCGTTGGCTGCGATGGGGGCGCGCATTGTCATGATCGCCCGCGACAGGCAACGCGGAGAGGCGATGCTCGCGAAGCTGCGCGACCGCTTCCCGCGGGCAGGGCACAGTATCTACCATGCCGACCTGCTTCGGGTTGCCGAAGTCAAGCAGGCGGCGGCAGACATCGCCGCGGCGGAGCCGCGCGTCGACGTCCTGCTCAACAATGCCGGAGCGATGTTCGCGTGGCGCCAAATCACGCCAGACGGCTTCGAGCGCACGTTCGCGCTCAATCATGTCGCCCCTTTCGTGCTGACCCACGGTCTGCGCGAGCGCCTGTTTGCGGCGGCGCCCGCGCGGGTCGTCAATACCGCGGGCATGCTGCACCATTTCGCCACGCTGCATCTGGACGATCTCAGGCTTGAGCACAGGTACGACGCATTCTATGCCTACGCACATGCGAAGCTGTGTTGCGTGCTGTTCACGCGCGAGCTCGCCCGGCGTTGGGCCGGCAGGCAGGTCACTGCCAACTGCCTGCATCCCGGAGAGGTGTCGACGAGCTTCGGCTACCGATCCGGAGGACTGATCCCTTACGCGTTCGCAATCATCCACCTGTTCGGGAGCTCGCCCGAGAAAGGTGCGAGTCGACTTGTGCGACTGGCATCGGGGCGCGAATATGCTGGAACTACCGGTCGCTATTTCTACAAGGAGATGCTGGCGCGTCCCAACCCGCAAGCCGAGGATGACGAGAATGCCGAGCGGCTGTGGCAGGCGACCGCCAGATTGGTTGGGGTCGAATGATCGCTTCATTCGAAGTTGACGTCGGGTCTGAGAGCAAAACGGCAGTCGCCGGCCGCGTGCGCTGAGCCAAGGACGAAAGCCTGCTCAGCAACCCCTTGCGCCCTACCTCCTGCGCCCCCCCGTCTGGCGATAGCGGGCGAAGGCGATCTCGGCGGTGGCGTAGGGCTCCTGCAGCGGCACGCTCCAATAGCGCAGGTCGGTCAGCGTGATGGGCTGGCCGCTCACCGCGCAGCGCACGAAATCGCCGGGGATCAGCACCTGGAACTCGCCGTCGAAATAGCGAAGCTTCGCCTCGCCCCTGAGGCCGAACAGCCGCTCAAACCGATTCATGCTTCATCGCCTTCAGCCGCCTTCGGCCACGCTTCAGCCGCTCTTCTTCAGCCCTGGGGGATCGCGGAAAGTCTCCTGCGACACGTGCCACGAGCATAGCCCAAGGGTCTCGCCGCGTTGAGTGGCATCCTATGCGGCGGGAGCAAACGACGCGCGGCATCTAGAACAGCGAGCCCTGATCCT
>JBAPMW010000643.1:0-14868 GCA_049278815.1 Hyphomicrobiaceae bacterium | reverse complement strand
CGAAACGCACCTCTACGTCCGCCCTTTTGCGGGAATGCCGACGGTCGAATCCCCGACGCCCGACTGCCGACTCCCGACTGCCGCAATTCGGCTCGGCGTGCCGCGGCCACCGTTCCGCCACCATGCTGTGATGGCCGTCAGTGTCCTGGATTGGCGCTGAGTCCCGACGGGATGCGGGGTGGCCGCCGGGGGAGCAAAGGCCGGAAGCGCCGAGGCCAGGAGGGGGGGCCACGAGGGAATGAGCGTGTTCGGCCGCACTCTCAGCCGCTACGTCTTCCGGCAGGTGGCGGCTGCCACCGTTGGCATCCTGCTGTCGCTGACGAGCGTGGTCTGGATCGGCGTGGCCTTGCGCCAGCTTGAGCTGATGACCAGCCAGGGTCAGGACGTGGTGCGCTTCCTGACCATGACGTCGCTGGCGATCCCGAGCATGCTGGCGCTGATCGCGCCCATCGCCCTGCTGATCGCCTGCATCCACGTGCTCAATCGCCTCAGCGGCGACAGCGAGCTGATCGTGATGACGGCCGCCGGGCAACCCGCCTGGGCACTGCTCAAGCCGCTGGGCCTCATGGCGCTGCTGGTGGCGCTCGGCGTATCCGCGGTCAACCATCTGGCGGGGCCGTGGAGCCAGCGCATGCTTCGCGAGTACACCATCCTGGTCCGCAGCGACCTGATCTCGCAGGTGATCCAGCCCGGGCGCTTCACGGAGCCCGAGTCGAAGCTCACGATCCACATCCGCGACCGCGCCAGGAACGGCGACATGCTCGGGCTGCTGCTGCACGACGCGCGCGACAGCAGTCAGATCGCGTCGTACCTGGCCGAGCGGGCGCAGATCATCAAGCAGGGCGGCGACGAGTTTCTGCGCATGGAGAAGGGCCACATCGTGCGCCGCTCCGACAAGGACAAGGCGCCGCAGATCATCGCCTTCGCCGAGTACGTCATCGATCTCAACCAGCTGGAGCAGCGATCCGGTCCCAGCGATGCCGCGGGCGCGCGCCCGCGCGAGCGCTACACGCCCGACCTCGTGGGGCCGGCCACCAACCGCAAGCTCCCCTCCCGCGACCGCGGGCGCTTCGCCGCCGAGCTCCACGAGCGCTTTGCCAGCGTGCTCTATCCCTTCGCCTTCGTGCTGATCGTGCTGGCCTACGCCGGCGGCGCGCAATCGACGCGGCAGAACCGCTTCCGGGCGCTGGTCGCGGCCTTCTCCGGCGGTCTCATCTGCCGGCTGCTCGGGATCGCCGCCAACAACATGGTGGCAACGCGACCGCAGGCCGCCTGGCTCATGTATGCCATCCCCGCGGGAGCCGGGCTGATCGCCGCGATCGCCGCCTGGCGCAACGTCGTGCCCCGCCCGAAGCCCAGGCCGCTCGTGCTCCTGGAGGCGGTCCTCGACCGCCTGCGCAGGGCGATCTCGGCACCCTTCGCGGCCCTGGCGGCGCGGCGCCGGGAGCGCACGACCGCCCGCCTGTCGCTCAATCTGCCCGGACGGCGAACGCTGCGCCGGTATGTGGCGCGGCGCTTCCTGGTCAGCATGATCGGCGCCTTCCTCGTCTGCTCCTGCCTGATCTTCATGATCGACATGATCGAGCTGCTGCGCCTCTCTCGCCGGGCGCAGGACCTCTCGGTCGGCATGCTGCTCTGGATCGGCCTCCTGCGGCTGCCGGCCTTTGCCGAGCTGCTGCTTGCCTTCGCGGTGCTGGTGGGCGCCATCGGCGCCCTGCTCAGCCTCAACCGCCGGTCGGAGCTGACCGTGATGCGGGCGGCCGGCATGTCGGTCTGGCAGTTCCTGCGGCCGGGGATCGTCGTCACGTTCATCCTGGGGGTGCTGGCCGTCACCGTGTTCAACCCCATGGCCGCCACCGCCAGGTCCGAGTCGGAGCGGCTGGTGGCGGAGGTGTTCGGCGTGGAGGCGGGCCTGTTCGGGCGCAAGGGCGACGGCGCCTGGCTGCGACAGGACGGCCCCGACGGCCAGTCGGTCATGCACGCCAGAGTTGCCGCCGATCAGGGGTTTACCCTATCGGGTGTGGTCGCCTTCGTGTTCGACGCCAAGGGGCGGTTCATGGAGCATATCCACGCCGAGCGTGCAACGTTGCAGACGGGCCACTGGGAGTTGCACAAGGGCCTTGTCTCGCGCCAGAAGCAGGAGCCCGAGGTCTTCAAGACCTACAACCTCAGCACTCACCTCACGCGCGTCGGCGGCGATGCCTTCGGCTCGGAGATCGCGGTCTCGTTCTGGGACCTGCCGGATCTCATTCAAACCTCTGAAAGAGCAGGACTTTCAGCCTCAAGGTACCGCATGCAGCACGCCGTGCTGCTGGCCCGTCCGGTCCTGCTGATCTGCATGGTGGTTTTGGCCGCCACTGTGTCATTGCGGTCATTCCGCTCCGGCGGGATACAGTCTATGGTTTTGATAGGTCTAATAGGGGGTATCGGACTCTTTCTGCTGGCTGAGGTTTCGCGTCAAATCGGGGCATCCGGCTTGATTTCCCCGACGCTGGCAGTATGGGTTCCGATCAGTGTCTCGCTACTCATCTCGCTAACGGTGCTGCTGCATCAGGAGGACGGCTGAAGTGATGCGTGAAGCGCCGACAGCGCAAAGCGTGTCCGGGAGCGTGTCGGGCCGAAGCTCTGCCATGCGACGGCGGGCGGGGGGGGCTTGGCTGACGCTCGCCGTGATCGGAGCGATCTACCTGTTTACGGGAATTGCCTCCGCCCAGCAGCGCGATCCCAGTCTCGCCCTGCCGCCCCTCCCCGGCGCAAAGAGCAAGAGCGCCTTCGGCAAGAAGCTCGACCTTCTCAGCAGCAAAGGCAAGATCGACCGCTCGCAGCCGATCTATATTCAGACTGACAAGCTGGTCTATGACGACAAGAACAATCGCGTCATCGCCCAGGGCAACGTCGAAATCTACTACAACAGCTACATCCTCACCGCCGACAAGGTGATCTACGACCAGGGCCTCAACAAGCTGCTGGCGGAAGGCAACGCGCAGCTGAAGGCCCCCAACGGCGACATCACCCGCGCCGACCGCTTCGAGGCCACGGACGATTTCCGCGATGCCTTCATCCAGTCGCTCAGCGTGGTGACGAAGGACGACACGCGCATCGCCGCCGAGCGGGCCGTCCATAAGGAAGGCAACGTCACCGAGTTCGAGAAGGCCAAGTTCACGCCCTGCCGCAACGATCCCGGCATGCCGCCGCTGTGGTGCATCGGCGCCTCGCGGATCATTCACGACCAGACGGCAGCCACCATCACCTACCAGGACGCCCAGTTCCAGCTGTTCGGCGTCACGATCTTCTATTTGCCCTACTTCCAGCACCCGGACCCATCGGTGAAGCGCCAGTCCGGGTTCCTGATGCCGAGCTACAGCGTCTCGTCAACGCTGGGCGCCTCGTTCGAGATCCCGTACTATTTCGCCCTCGCGCCCAACTACGACTTCACGTTCCGCCCCAGCTACTTCTCCGATCGCGGCGTCCTGTGGGCGGGCGAATGGCGCCATCGCCTCGCCACCGGCCAGTACATCGTCAACATGGCCGCCATCGAGGACCCCACCAGCCCTACGCTCAACTCCGACCTCGGCAACTGGCGCGGCTCGATCCAGACCAAGGGCCAGTTCTCGCTGGCGTCGTGGTGGAAGTACGGCTGGGACGTGACGCTGGAGAGCGACGAGTCGTTCCGGCGCACCTTTAAGCTCGACTCCATCCTGCAGACCGACCGCGTGAACGTGGCCTACCTGCAGGGTATCAGCGAGCGCAACTACTTCGCCGCCAACTTCTATCACTTCGGCGGCCTGTTCCTGGAGGACGATGTCGTTGCTACGTCCTACGTGCATCCGGTCATCGACTACAACTATATCCTCGGTACGCCGGTGCTCGGAGGACAGCTGAGCTTCACCGCCCATGCCCGCGCCCTGACGCGCAACGACGGCACCGACAACAACCACATCGTGCTGGCGGCCGACTGGAAGCGCAAGATGATCGACCCCATCGGTCAGGTGTGGACGCCGTTCGCCAGCGTCCGCGGCGATGTCGCCAGCTGGACCAACCTGCGCGACCCCGATAACCCCGCCGTCGTCCTCGCCGACGACACCGTCACGCGCGCCATGGCCGTTGCGGGCCTCACCTACTCCTATCCCTTTGTCGCCCATACCAAGACGGCGACCCACGTGATCGAGCCGACGGCGCAGATCGTTGTGCGCCCCGGCAGCGTGGATCAGCGCAAGCTGCCGAACGAGGACGCCAGAAGCTTGGTCTTCGACGACACTCTGCTGTTCGATACCGACCGGTTCTCGGGCTACGACCGGTTCGAGACCGGCACGCGCCTCAACGTCGGCGTGCAGTACACCCTCCAGACCGCCTCCGGCTTCTTCTCCCGCGTCGTCCTCGGCCAGAGCCTGCACTTGGCGGGGGAGAACGCCTTCGCCCTCGATCCCGGCGTGGATGCCGCCGGCGTGAGCCTTTACGACCCGCTGAACGGGCTTGAGACGGACCGCTCGGACTATATTGCGGGCCTCTACGTGTCGCCGTTCACGGGCTTCAACCTGGTTGCGCAGGCCCGCTTCGACGAGAACGACTGGTCGCTGCGCCGGCAGGATACCGCGCTTAACATGGCCTATGGCCCGCTGCTCGCCCAGCTCGGCTATGCCTACACCAAGTTCGATTCGAAGCTGGGTGTGGCCGACGACCAGCAAGAGGTGATCGGCACGTTGGGGCTGCGGCTGACCGACCGCTGGAGCGTCGTCGGGCAGGTGCGCTACGACATCGACGACCGCGCGACCATTCAGGATCTGTTCCAGGTCAAGTATCAGGACGAGTGCTTCGTCCTGAGCGCGAGCTACATCGAGACCTTTGTCGAGAACGAACCGCTGGAGATCAAGCCTGACCGCACCTTGATGCTGCGCTTCGAGCTCAAGCACCTGGGCGGCGGCGGCTACAGCACCAACGCCCTCAACCACATCTTCGGCGATACCAACCAAGGCGGCATCCCCCGCTAGGGCGGTGTCGGGCTTCCCCGGGGGCGACCGTGGGCCGTGGCTGGCACCCGCCCCGCGAGGTCCGCAACATCGCGAGGCGCGGCTGCCACAGCCGCGCCTTTGTTGTCAGGTGCCTGTGGACAGGGCCACACGCCTAGCCGGCGAGGTGGGGCCGGCGGCGCCTCAGGGGGTATGCTTGCCACTGGCGAATCGCAAGCGCGAGCGACAGGCTGGCGTTTCGCCCATCGGAGGGAAGCTCGACGTGACTGCCCGTGTTCACACGACTGCTCATGGCCGTGCAGCCGCTGCGATAGCCGCGAGCCTGGCGCTCGCGGTCTGGGGTTGGCAGCCGGCCGACCTGGCGGCGCAGTCCGCGCCCGTGAAGAAATCGGCCGCCACGACCAAATCGAGCACGCCGCGCGACCCTAAGACCGCGCCGCCGTCCCGCGGCGGGCAGGGCATCGTTGTGGTCGTCAACGACGAGGCTATCACCGCCTACGAGATCGGGCTGCGGGCGCGCCTCCTGGCGCTCAGCGCCAACATCTCGGACCAAGCCAAGGCGAACTTCCAAAGCCTCCTCAAGTCCCCGGCGCTGGAGGCGAAGCTGAAGCAGCTGCAGGACGAGGTCATCAGGTCCAACCCCGGCAAGACGCGCGAGCAGCTGATAGCCATCATGCAGGAGCGCCAGAAGCAGATCGGTCAGTCCCTGCAGAAGCAGGCCGTCGAGAGCGCCCGCGCGACGGTCATGCCAAAGCTCAAGAATGACGCCCGGGAGGAGCTGATCGACGATCGCCTCAAGATGCAGTCGGCCAAGAAGCACGGCGTCGAGGTGAGCGACGCCGACGCGAAGGTCCTGCTCAAGAGCCTCGCCGAGCGCAACAAGATGACCTACGACGCCTTCGCCCAGCACCTTAAAGGCATGGGCGTCGACATCGGCACCATGCTGGAGAGGTTCAAGGTGCAAAAGGCTTGGCGCGATCTGGTGGGCCGCCGCTGGGGCGCGCAGGTCGCCGTCACGCAGCGCGATATCGATGAGCTGCTGTCGACTGCCGCCGCGGAGGCCGGCCAGGATACGGTGGAATTGCAGCTCCAGAAGCTCTCGCTCGCCGTGCCCCGAAAGGCCGATCAGGCCGCGTTGACGAAACGCCTTGCGGAGGCCGAGTCGCTGCGGCGCCGCTTCGCCGGATGCAAGGGCATGGCCGAGCTGGCGAAGGGCACACCCGATGCCAAGCTCCACGACATGAAGTTCGTCAAGCCGAGCACGATCAACGAGCCCACGCGCTCCCTGCTGCTCAGCGCCAAGGACGACGAGATGCTGCCTCCGGTCGCGGGCGGGGGCGGCGTCGAGCTCTATGTCGTCTGCGGTCGCAGGCCGACGTCGGGGAACGAGGAGCTGAAGAGCCGGGCCAAGGCACAGCTGCAGGCCAAGCAGCTGGACATTTTCGCGCAGCGCCACCTGCGCGACCTGCGGCTGGAGGCCAATATCGAGTATAGGTGAGCGATGACAGCTCGCCCTACCCCCTCGGCCCGCGCCGCCGAGGCCGCTCTGCCGCCCGCCGCCGTGACGCCCATTGCCGTAACTCTGGGCGATCCGGCGGGCATCGGGCCAGACATCGCCTTGCAGGCCTGGCGCGCCCGCAAGGCCCATGCCCTCCATCCTTTCGCTGTCTACGGCGACGCCGGTGCGCTGCGCGACCGGGCGCGGAAGCTGGGCCTCGATGTTCCTGTCGTCGACATCGAGCGCCTGGTGGAGGCCGCGCCGCTCTTTGGGCAGGCGCTGCCCGTCGTGCGGCCCACTGCGGCAGCTGCCGGCAGCCCGGGGCAGGATGCGGACGCGGGCATCGTCGCCGCCATCGAGGCGGCGGCCGCCGCGGCATTGGGCGGGGCGGCGCTGGCGCTTGTCACCAATCCCATCGCCAAGCGGTCGCTTGCTGCGGTCTCGCTCCCCTTTCCGGGCCACACCGCCTTCCTGGGCCAGCTGGCCGAGCGCCACCTTGGGCGCCACAGTCGGTGCCATGCGGGGCGTGTGCCGGTCCGCCCCGTCATGATGCTGGCGGCACCGCAGCTCAGAGTCGTACCGGCGACCGTGCACATTCCTCTGGCGGCCGTGCCGGGCGCGCTGTCGCGAGGGCTGATCGTCGACACGGCGCGCATCGTCGCCCGCGCGCTGGTTGAGGACTTCGGCGTGGCCCACCCGCGCATGGCCGTGGCCGGCCTCAACCCCCATGCCGGCGAGGACGGGCTGATCGGCACCGAGGAGCTCCAGATCATCGGACCGGCCGTCGCCGAGCTCTGCGCCGAGGGCCTCGCCGTCACCGGGCCGCACTCGGCCGACTCCATGTTCCACGAGGAGGCGCGCCGCGGCTACGATGCGGCGATCGCGATGTACCACGACCAGGCCTTGATCCCGCTCAAGACGCTGGCCTTCGACACCGGCGTCAACGTCACCCTTGGGCTGCCGTTCGTGCGCACGTCTCCCGACCACGGCACCGCCTATGCGCTGGCCGGCACCGGCAAGGCGCGGCCGGCAAGCTTCATCGCCGCCCTGAAGCTGGCGGCCGAGATGGGGCTGCGCCGTCGGGAGAAGAGGGGAGTAGGGAATAGGGAATAGGGGGAAAAGGGCCGTATCTTCCCTTCCCTACTCCCTACTCCCTCTCTTGGGTCGCCATGAGCATCGATACGACGCCTGACGGACTGCCGCCGCTGGGCAGCGTGGTGCGCAGCCTGGGCCTGTCGGCGCGCAAGAGCCTTGGCCAGCACTTTATTCTGGACCTCAACCTCACCCGCCGCATCGCCCGCGCCGCCGGCCCCCTGGAGGCGAGGACGGTGGTGGAGATCGGCCCCGGCCCCGGCGGGCTCACGCGCGCCCTGCTGCTGGAGGGCGCCGGCCGGGTGGTGGCAGTGGAGCGCGACGAGCGCTGCCTGCCGGCCTTGGAGGCCATCGCCGCCCGCTATCCGGGCCGGCTCGACGTGCACCTGGCCGACGCCCTGACGGTGGACTGGCGCACGCTCATCGCCGGCAATGGTGGGGCCGGCAATGGTGGGGCCGGCAATGCCGGCAAGGCCGTGATCGTCGCCAACCTGCCCTACAATGTGGGCACGCTGCTGCTCGCCGGCTGGCTGGAGACCGAGCCCTGGCCGCCCTGGTTTCAGCGCATGGTGCTGATGTTCCAGCGCGAGGTGGCCGAGCGCATCGTCGCCCAGCCGGCCACCAAGGCCTACGGGCGGCTCGCCGTGCTGGCGCAATGGCGCACGCGCGCCCGGCTGCTCTTCACGCTGAAGCCCGAGGCATTCACGCCGCCACCGGCGGTGGCATCCGCGGTGGTGGAGCTGGTGCCGCTGGAGCGGCCACAGCCTGAGTGCAAGGCCGGCACGCTCTCCAGGCTCACGGCCGCCGCCTTCGGCCAGCGCCGCAAGATGCTGCGCCAGAGCCTCAAGCCTCTCATCGCCGACCCCGAGCCGCTGCTCGCCGCCGTCGGCCTTGCCCCCACGCTCCGCGGCGAGGCCCTTACCGTCCACGACTTCGCCCGCCTCGCGTATACGCTGGAGCGGTGGCCAAAGCGGTAGGCGCACAGGCCGTTGGCGAATATCAGACTCTCGCCGGCTCATTGCCTGGATCAGACCCCGCAGGGTCTGACCCCAGCTAGAATGGAATCTCGTCGTCGACCTTCTTGTCGAAGCCGCCGGCGGCCGCGGGCTGGGGGGTGCGCTTGAAGCTGTCGCTGCCGCCGCCGGGCGACCCGAAGGAGCCGCTGCCGCCCGCGTTGTAGGCGAAGTCCTCCTCCTGCATGCCGCTGCCCGTGCCCGTGCCCGTGCCCGCTCCGCCGCTGGGGCGATCGAGGAGGACCAGCTGGCCGTTGAAGTTCTGCAGCACCACCTCGGTGGAGTAGCGGTCCTGGCCGTCCTGGCCCTGCCATTTGCGCGTCTGCAGCTGGCCCTCCAGGTACACCTTGGAGCCCTTCTTCAGGAACTGCTCCACCACCCGGCACAGGCCCTCGCTGAAGATCACCACGCTGTGCCACTCGGTGCGCTCGCGCTTCTCGCCCGAATTCTTGTCGCGCCACGACTCCGTGGTGGCGACGCGCAGGTTGGCGATCGGGCGGCCGTCCTGGGTGCGCCGGATCTCGGGATCCTTGCCCAGGTTGCCGACCAGGATCACCTTGTTGATTGAGCCGGCCATGGGTGCACTCCTCTCTTCTCTGCTCGCCGTCGGCTTGGTCGTCGGCGTTGGTCGTCGATTGGGCGACCTGCCACTGCAGCGCGCCAGCTGATTCCCGCCTTCGACGTTAGCCGTTGCGCCGACCCGGCGCGCGCCGATCGAGTTGCTTGTCCACGCAATTGGGGACGAAGCGTTTGTGTTCGTGTTATGTTCTTATACAGGCCTCCCGCAGCAGGTGCAAGCATCATTCTCGCTGAGAAGCGAAGAGCGAATTGCGAATAGCGAGTAGGGCTCTGCCCCCACGTCCTCGCTACCCTGCTCCCTATTCGCTATTCGCTACTCGCAATTCGCTCTTTCTGAACTTAAGCCAGCGCCGCCGCCAGCTCGGCAAAGTCGGCCACCACGAGATCCGGACGGTGCGGCGTCTCGCCGAACGGGCGCTTGCGGCGGTCGATGAAGGCCGAGCGCAGGCCATGGGCCTTGGCGCCGATGCAGTCGAAGGCGTGGTTGGCGACGAACAGGATCGAGGAACGCTCCTCGCCGACGATCTCGCAGGCCTTGGCGTAGGTGCGCCAGTGCGGCTTGAAATAGCCGGCCTCCTGCACCGAGATCACGTGGTCGAACGGGAAGCCGATATGCGGCCCTGCCGCCTTCAGCATGTCGCGGTCGCCATTCGACAGGATCGCGAGCTTGTAGCCGGCGGCGCGCAGCTTCTCCAGCGCCGGCACCACGTCGGGGAACGGCTTGAGCGTCTCGATCTGGCTCACCAGCCAGCGCACCTCGTCCTCAGTGTACGCGATCTTGCAGCGGTCCATCACATGGGAGACGGCGCGGTGGCCGATCTGGCGGTAGGGCGTATGCCCGCGGTCGATCAGCGCGTCGATCATGGAATTCTCAAAGTGCGTGCGCCGCCACCAGGTGACGAAGCTGCCGGGCTCGCCCTGCCAGCCCTTGGCCCTGAGGAACGGCGTCACCGCCTCCGTGAGGCCCTTCTGCATGTCGACGATGGTGCCGTACTGGTCGAAGGCCAGGGCCTTGATCTCGCGCTTGAGGATCTCGGGACGCTCCATGGCTCATCTCCAGAAAAGAGCGAGTAGCGAGTAGCGAATAGGGCTCTCCCCTGCAAGTCCTACTCCCTATTCGCTATTCGCTATTCGCTCATCTTCTCACAGCCGCCGCGCCGGAATCCACCAGGCGAGCACCATGCCGCCGGCGGCAAAGGTGGCGATGGTGAGGAAGGTGGCCTGGAAGGCGGCGCCGATCTCGGCCCGCAGCTCCACGGAGGCCAGGACCGACGGGTCAGACAGCGCCCCGCGGCCCAGCAGCGCCTCGAACAGCGGCAAGGTCTGCGGGTCGCCGAGCGCCAGGACCGCGAACAGCACGGTGCTCACCAGCGCCGTGCCCCCCACCGCGCCGATGGAGCGCGACAGCTGCACGGAGGCCGCGGCGGAGCCCAGCGACTGCGGCCCCACGGCGTTCTGCACGATCACCTGCACGACCCCCATGACGGTGCCCATGCCCAGGCCGGCGCAGAACAGCAGCGCGCCGAGGCCCCACAGGCTGAGCGCATTGGCCAGGAGGGAGAGCGACAGGAGCATGCCGGCGGCGACGATCAGGCCAATCGAGGGAAAGATGGCGGTGAAGCCGGTGCGGTTGACGCTGCGCCCCGTGAGCATCGAGCCCGTGCCGATGCCGAACGTCATGGGCAGGAGCAGAAGCCCCGTATCGGCCGCCGACAAGCCGTGCACCACGCGCAGATAGATGGGCAGGAAGGTGATCAGCGACACCATCGTGGCACCGTGCGTGGCGGCCACTGCGTCGCTGCGCCAGATGGTGGGCTGGCGCAGAAGCGAGATCGGCAGCAGGGGATGGGGCGCCACCTTCTCCCGGCGCACGAGCCCGATGAGCGCCGCGATGCCGAGCGTCATGAGCGCGATGAACGTCACCAGCGCGTCGCCGCTCATGCGCTGCGCCTGCTGCAGGGCCAGCAGCACGGGCACGATGAAGGCGACGAACAGGGCGAGCCCGATGCCGTCGAACGTCCAGGCCTCAGGGCGTGCGGCGCGGTAGGCGAAGCGCCGCGTGAGCAGGCCGGCGACGGCGACCAGCGGCAGGTTGACGAGAAACACGCTGCGCCAGCCGAAGGCCTGGGTGAGATAGCCGCCGACCACCGGGCCGAACACACTCGATGTCACCATCACGCTGGCGAGGTAGCCCTGATAGCGCGCGCGCTCGCGCGGCGGCACCGCCTCGCCGATCAGCGCCTGCGACAGCGTCATCAGCCCGCCGCCGCCGAGCCCCTGAAGCACGCGCGCCAGCGCCAGCATCTCGACGCTCACCGAGGCGGCGCACAGCAGCGAGCCCACCAGGAACACGCCGAGCGCCAGCAGCATCACCCGCTTGCCGCCGTAGACATCGCGCAGCTGGCCGTACACGGGCGCGGCCACGGTGGCGGCCACGAGATAGGCCACCACCACCCACGACACCCGCTCCACGCTGCCGAGGCTGGCCGCAATGGCCGGCAGCGCCGTCGCGACGATGGTGGAGTCCACCACCGCCAGGAACATGGGCAGCATGACGGAGGGGAAGACGGTGAAGAAAAGGCTGCCGCTGGGAGGAAGGGGTGGGGTGTCGGCTTGGGTGTGTTGCTCGTCTTGCATGCAGGTGCCCGCTTGGTCGGCCGACTGTAGCCGGGAAGCGGCGGCGCGGCGATGGCTGCCGGTTGCAGAGCAGCATAGAGGCCGGCGCACGCCCCGGTGCACCGCAGGAGTGCACGGCACGCGGGAGAGGAGGCAAGCCCTCCGGGCGCAGGGCTGACGGGGCGGGGCCATCAGGAGCCGATGGTGGGCGCGACAGGGATCGAACCTGTGACCCCTACCATGTCAAGGTAGTGCTCTACCGCTGAGCTACGCGCCCAAAGTGCTGAATTTGCTGGGTATTTTCGCCGTTTCCCAGTCTCACTGCATGTACGTTATCCGTTCGGGAAGCCCCGCCCTAGTAAGCTACCCGATCCTCACTGGCAAGTGGTCTCGATGCGTGGCCAATGCGCCGACGATCTGTGTGAATGCGTAGCCCGCAGGGCCTGACCCGGGCCGACTCCTACGCATCCACGCTGGCCGCGAGCGCGTTGGCCTGGATGAACTCGCGGCGGGGCTCGACGATGTCTCCCATGAGGCGGGAGAAGATCTCGTCCGCCTCGCCGAGGTCGCCGAGCTTCACCTGCAGGAGCGTGCGCACGTCGCGGTTGAGGGTGGTCTCCCACAGCTGCTCCGGGTTCATCTCGCCGAGGCCCTTGTAGCGCTGGATGGAGATGCCCTTGCGGCCGACCTCGAAGATGGCCTCCAGCAGCGAGCGCGGGCCGTAGACGTGCGTCTCTGCGTCCTTGCGCCTGAGCTTGGCGGGGAGCGCGTAGATCTCCTCCAGGTGCGCGAGCCGCTCGTTGAGGCGGCGCGCCTCCAGCGAGCCGATCAGCGCCCGGTCGAGCGTGTGCACCTCGGTGACGCCGCGCACCTGCCGGCGGAACACATAGCCCTCGTTGCCGAGCCTGCCGCTCCAGCCGCGCTCGGTCTCCTCGGAGAGGACATCGAGCCGGTCGGCGATTGCCGAGGCCTTGGCGTTGGCGTCTTCGGCCGAGAGCAGGAGCCTGGGATCAAAGAGACCGCCGATGGCCGCCTGCTCCACCACGAAGCGGGTGTAACGCGAGTGCAGATCGTCGATGACGCGGGTGACGTAACGCGCCTGCTCGACGATGTCGCGCAGGTCGCGGCGGGCACGCACCTCGCCGGTGCCCAGCGCCAGCGACGCCTCCTCAAGGCCGGTGTCGATCAGGTAGTTCTCGTAGGCGGGCTGGTCCTTCAGGTAGGTTTCAGACTTGCCCTTGGAGACCTTGTAGAGCGGCGGCTGGGCGATGTAGAGGTGGCCCTTATCGACGAGCTCCGGCATCTGCCGGTAGAAGAACGTGAGCAGCAGCGTGCGGATGTGCGCGCCGTCCACGTCGGCGTCCGTCATGATGATGATCTTGTGATAACGGAGCTTCGAGAGGTCGAAGCGGCCGTTGACGGTGTCGCGGCCGATGCCGGTGCCGAGCGCCGTGATGAGCGTGCCGATCTCCTGGCTGGTGAGCATCTTGTCGAAGCGCACGCGCTCGACGTTGAGGATCTTCCCGCGCAGCGGCAGCACGGCCTGAAACTCGCGGTTGCGACCCTGCTTGGCCGAGCCGCCGGCCGAGTCGCCCTCGACGATGAACAGCTCGGTGTTGGCGGGGTCGCGGTCCTGGCATTCGGCGAGCTTGCCGGGCAGCGAGCTGATCTCGAGCGCGCCCTTGCGGGTGATCTCGCGCGCCTTGCGCGCGGCCTCGCGCGCGGCGGCGGCCTGGGCCACCTTGGCCATGATGGACTTAGCTTCCGTGGGGTGCTCCTCGAACCAGGCCGCCAGCAGGTCGCCGACGATGGGCTCCACGACGGCCTTCACCTCGGAGGATATCAGCTTGTCCTTGGTCTGGCTGGAGAACTTGGGGTCGGGCACCTTGACGGACACCACCGCGGTCAGGCCCTCGCGCGCATCGTCGCCGGTGATGGTCACCTTCTCCTTCTTGGAGATACCCTTCTCATCAGCGTACTTCGTGATGGTGCGCGTGAGCGCGGCGCGGAAGCCGGCGAGGTGCGTGCCGCCGTCGCGCTGTGGGATGTTATTGGTGAAGCACAGGACCTGCTCGTGGTAGGTGTCGTTCCACCACAGCGCCACCTCGATGCCGATGCCGCCCTTGTCGCCGGTCATCATGATGGGCGGCATGTCCGCCACGTGCGGCTTCTTGGAGCGGTCGATGTAGCGCACGAACTCGGCGATGCCGCCGTCGTAGAGCATCTCCTCCTGCTTCTTGTCGGCGTGGCGGTCGTCCCTCAGCACCACGCGGACGCCGGAGTTGAGGAACGCCAGCTCGCGCAGGCGATGCTCCAGCGTGGCGTAGTCGAACTCGGTGACGTTGTGGAACGTCTCCAGGCTCGGCCAGAACGTCACCTCGGTGCCCTGCCTGCCCTCCGCCGGCCCCACCACCTTGAGGGGCGCCTCGGCGACGCCGTGGCGGAAGCGGACGAAGTGCTCCTTGTCGTTGCGCCAGATCTTCAGCTCCAGTGTGGTCGACAGCGCGTTCACAACCGAGACGCCCACGCCGTGCAGGCCGCCCGAGACCTTGTAGGCGTCGCCCTCGTCGCCCTCGCCGAACTTGCCGCCCGCGTGCAGCTGCGTCATCACCACCTCGGCGGCGGAGACGCCTTCCTCAAGATGGATATCGGTGGGGATGCCGCGGCCGTTGTCGCGGACAGTGGCGGAGCCGTCGGCGTTGAGCGTGACGGTGACCTCGGTGGCGTGCCCGGCCAGGGCCTCGTCGACGGCATTGTCGACCACCTCGTATACCATGTGGTGCAGCCCCGAGCCGTCGTCGGTGTCGCCGATGTACATGCCGGGCCGCTTGCGGACGGCGTCGAGCCCTTTCAGGACCTTGATGGAGTCGGCGCCGTAGCTGTCGGCACCATTGGCCTTCTTCGCAGGATTTGCGCTCATATACGGGGGGCGTCCTGTGGGGAGATTTGGTGTTGGGGAGACTACCAAAATATGGGGATTGCTGCACGCGAAAAGAAGGGTTGCGACAAGCGTATTTATCATTAGATATCAATGATATATGTGGATGCGTCGCAACCGTGCACAGGGGCGACGGCGCGGGCGCGATTCAGCGCACCACAAGGC
>JBAPMW010000642.1:0-1577 GCA_049278815.1 Hyphomicrobiaceae bacterium | reverse complement strand
CGTTTGGACAGCCGCCTGTCGAATTTCAGTTGAGATACTGGGCTGCCACGGCGGCATGCGGCGGGGGGCGCAAGCTCTGGAGCGACCTAGCGGCTGGGCTGGACGAGCAGCGCGGCGCGCGTCCATTACTCCGGTATCAAGTCCATTCGGTTGAGAACGAGGGCAACCGCGATGCGCTCGCCGGTCGAGAACACGCCGATGGCGTGCTCGTTTTCAGGATGCCTGCTACGGCTGGCGCTTGTTTCCGGCTTTGCGGACCCCACGTTGAGCACCTCGCCGACCATGTTGGCGAAGCGCACCGTGACGGGCAGGCCGTCGTTGAAGTTGCAGGAATTGCAGTTCATCTTCGTCAGCCCCATGGTTTTTCATCACGGGCATGTCGTGCTCGGCGCGCAGGGCCGTGATGAAGAGCGGGTTGTCGGCCGCAGCGCTGTCGCGTTAGAGCGTTTCCCGCTTGACGTGAATCAGAACAGTTACAGGGGATTCCCTCCGGCGTGCAAATCAGATTCGGATTCCTCCGACGGCAACGGCGGGGGTGCGGGATGGGGAAGGGCTACTCGAAGGATTTGCGAGTGCGTGCTGTCTCGATCGTGGAAGCGGGAGAGAGCGCGCGGGAGGCGGCACGCATACTCGGGCTCGGCGCCTCGACCGCGATCCGATGGATGGAGCGCTGGACGACAACGGGAAGCGTCGATGCCAAGCCCGGTACAGGCCACTGCCGTTCGCCGCTCGAACAACACAAGCAGTGGCTGCTCGACCTCATGGCAGCGCAGCCCGACCTGACGCTCGATGAGGTGCGCGTACAAGTGCGCGCTGAGAAGAAGCTGAAGTCCAGCAAGAGCTCGATCGCGCGGTTCTATGAGCGTCACGACATCACCGTCAAAAAAAACTCTGCACGCCGCCGAGCAGGGTCGTCCTGACGTCGCGGCCGCACGCGCGGAGCTGAAGGCCGAGCAGCCCAAGCTCCGTGCACCTCGCCTCGTGTTCATCGATGAGACGGCGGTGACGACGAAGATGGCTCGTCACTACGGGCGTGCCCCGCGTGGCGAGCGCCTGGTCGCGAGCGTACCGCACGGTCATTGGAAGACGCTGACGGTCGTGGCCGCGCTCCGCATCGATGGCCTGACCGCGCCCACCGTCATCGACGGGCCGATGGATGGAGCATCGTTCCTCGCCTACATCGAGCAGGTCCTCGCGCCAACCCTGCGCAAGAACGACATCGTGTTCATGGACAACGTGCGCACCCACAAGGTCGACGGGGTCGCGGCGGCGATCCATGCTGCCGGCGCCAAGCTGCGCTACCTGCCCGCCTACTCGCCCGACCTCAATCCGATCGAGCAGGCCTTCTCCAAACTGAAGTCGGCCCTGCGCAAGGGGGCGGCACGCACAGTGAAGGCGCTCTGGAAACTCGTCGGCAAGACCATCAAGACCTTTGCGCCCGATGAGTGCGCCAACTACATTCGTCATTCCGGATACGCGACGTGACCCATATCAAGTGGGAAACGCTCTAGCTATCCGGCCATTGAGTGTGGTCAATGCCCACGTAGGAGTGATCCGCACGTTGACCAGCGTCCATC
>JBAPMW010000641.1:0-2238 GCA_049278815.1 Hyphomicrobiaceae bacterium | reverse complement strand
GTCCGCACCGGCACGCTGCACGCCCTGTCCGGCCGCGGCCAGCGCCTGGGCTCGGCACACTTCACGCTGGGGGCGGGCGAGACGCGCGCGGTGGTGAGCTTCGACCTGCCGCTGGAGCTGAGGAACCAGGTCACCCGCATCGAGATGGAGGGCGAGCGCTCCGCCGGCGCGGTGCACCTGTTGGATGCACGCTCGCAGTGGCACCGCGTAGGCCTGTTCGCCAGCGGCTCGCTGGAGCAGGCCCAGCCGCTGTTGGCGCCGCTCTACTACATCGAGCGGGCGCTGGCGCCCTTCACCGAGATCGCCAAGAGCGACGGGGCCAACCTGCCGGCCGCGATCGAGTCGCTCATCAAGCACAATGTGTCCGTGCTGATGCTGGCCGATGTCGGCGTGCTGCCGCCCGAGGTGCACGACAATCTCGCCGATTGGGTCAAGCGCGGCGGCGTGCTTGTGCGGTTCGCCGGGCCGCGGCTGGAGAAGGGCGGCGACGACCTCCTGCCCGTTGCCCTGCGTCTGGGTGGCCGCAGCCTGGGCGGCGCCCTGTCGTGGTCGACGCCGCAGCCGCTGGCGCCGTTCGGCGACGACGGCCCGTTCGCCGGTCTCGCTGTACCGCCCGAGGTGCTGGTGACCCGCCAGGTGCTGGCCGACCCGGCCGCGCTCACGGGCGACGTGAAGGTGTGGGCGAGACTCAAGGACGGCACGCCGCTCGTCACGTCGGCGCGGCGCGGGGACGGGCAGGTCGTCTTCTTCCACGTCACCGCCAACTCCGAGTGGTCCAACCTGCCGCTGTCGGGCCTGTTCGTGGAGATGCTGCGCCGCATCACCAGCCTCGGCCGCCTGAGCGGCACCGCACAGGCCGGCGGCATCGAGGGGCAGGACCCCGAGGCTGTGCCGACCGCCGAGGTGCTCTCGCCGCTGCAGGTGCTGGACGGTTTCGGCCTGCTGCGCAGCCCGCCGCCGACCACCCAGGGCATTGCCGCGTCCAAGATTGCCGACGCGCGACCCAACGCCGAGAACCCGCCGGGCTACTACGGCCCGTCCGGGTCGCCGCGGTCGCTCAACCTGCTCACGCCCAAGAGCCTGTTGAAGCCCCTGCCCGCCCTGCCGGTGGGCACCGAGCGACGCCTCTACGAGGGCAATACCGCCCAGCCGCTCAGGCCGCAGCTTCTCGCCGCCGCCATGACCCTGCTGTTCGCCGACATCCTGGCGGTGCTGCTCTTGCAAGCCGGAGGTATTGCCATGTTGCGACGTGCCCACCGCGCCGCCGCCACGTTGGCCATCGTCGTGATTGGCGCGGGCGCGGTCATTGCCTGCTCCACCTTGCCCGCGAGCGCGCAGGGCGGCCCCAAAGTCGGCCCCCAAGTCGGTCCCAAGAGCGGCCCCAAGAGCGGCCCCAAGAGCGGCCAACGCAGCGCGCCGGAGAGCCGCACCGATGCGATCGCCATAAAGGCCACCTCCAAGGTGGCGTTCGGCTATGTGGTGACGGGCGATGCGGCCGCCGACGAAGCGAGCCAGCGCGGCCTCAACGGCCTCATCAGGGAGCTGATCAAGCGCACGGCCGTCGATCCCGGCGAGCCGTTCGCAGTCAACATCGAGACCGACGAGATCGCCTTCTTCCCGGTGCTCTACTGGCCCGTCCTGCCCGACGCCAAACCCCTGTCCCCCGCGGTGCTCGCTAAGATCGACGCCTACATGAAGCAGGGCGGCATGATCATCTTCGACACCAAGGACTACGGCCAGGGCGTCCCCACCGGCTACAACCTGCGCGGCGACGGCGCGACGCCGCTGCAGCGCATGCTGGGCAAGCTCGACATCCCGCGCCTGGAGCCGGTGCCCGAGCACCACGTGCTCACGAAGTCGTTCTACCTGCTGCGCACCTTCCCCGGCCGTTTCGAGGGCGGCGGCCTGTGGGTAGAGGCCGAGACGCCGCGCGACAGCGACCAGGGTCGGCAGGCGCGCCGGGTCGACGGCGTGACCTCGATCATCATCACCTCCAACGATCTGGCCTCCGCCTGGGCCATCGACGACAACGGCCGGCCCGTCTACCCGGTGGTGCCCGGCGGCGAGCGCCAGCGCGAGATGGCCTTCCGGGTCGGCATCAACATCATCATGTACGTGCTCACCGGCAACTACAAAGCCGACCTGGTGCACGTGCCCGCACTGCTGGAACGGCTGGGACAATGAGACCGTCGGCTTCCTCTCCCCGCGCCACGCCAACTTTTCCACGCGCTCCAACAG
>JBAPMW010000640.1:0-2499 GCA_049278815.1 Hyphomicrobiaceae bacterium | reverse complement strand
CGCAGGGGCGTGCGGGGCGCGAGCGTGCGCCGGCCATGGACGAGGCGCTGCACGCCGAGCGTCTCGACCGCCGCGGCGGCAAGCGCACCTACCGGGCGCGCCGCGCCGACCTGCCGAGCGGCGCCTTCGTGCGCTATGGACTGGCCGGCGAAGGGGCGCGCCCATGCCTCATTATCGGCAATCATCTCATGGCCTGGCACCCAGCCGGCTACACCTCGCTCATCAGCCCGGCCACAACCGGTGAGATTGTGGAGGTGCTGACACCGCCGTCCATGGTCGCCGTACTTTCGGCGGGATACCGTCCAATGCTACATCCCTCGGCCGCGACATTGCTCGGCTGAACGGTTGCACAAGGGTATCCACACGTGACACGATCCACGCTCACGCGCACATTGCGCCGCATCTATATCTTGCTGATTGCCGTGCTCGGCATCTCATTCCTCGCCAAGATCGTCGACCACGTCCCCTATCTCGCCGGCTCCGGCGTGGAGCGCCTCTTGAAGGACGCCTATGAGTTCCTCCGCGACATGTCGCTGCTGATCGCCACCGGCGGCGTCGCCTACATCGCCAACGTCTACCAGAAGCGGCAGAGCTTCATCGAGGCACTGAAGGCGGAATGGCGCGACATCATCGCCACCAAGTCGGCACTCTTCACCTACACCCAGCTGGAGCGGCCCACCCTGGAGCAGTATCTGGCAACGTTCTGCAAGCTGTCCGAGACCATCGACAACATGCGCTCGGTCTACCAGAACGTGGGTGAGACGGACGACCTGATCGGGCTCTACCCCTACGCGCCCCTGCACGACATGCGCCGCGCGCTGCAGACGCTGGACCCGCGCAAGAGCCCGCATCCGGACGCCGAGGCGCGCAACCTGGTCAGGGACGCGATCCTGCAATCCTTCTACGCGCTCCGCGAGACCTTCCTGGAGGAGCTGGACCTGGAGGCGCCGGACCATCCGCTGCTGATCTCAGGTGGCCGCCGCGCCAAGACGAGCGGCGCCACCCCCGGCGCACGCAGCACCCAGGAGCGCCAGCACGAGCGGCAGGACCGCACGCCCTCGCCGGAGCCGCGCATCGACGCCCTGCTGGCGGAGCTCTATGCCAAGGAGAACGCCACCGCCAAGCCCTGGCGGCAGGTGGGCGGACAAACCGAGGCCCCTGCGCCCAATGGGCGCGGAGCCTGATTCAGATGTCAGACCCTCCCCTCCAGTCTGACACAAAACGCAACGTCGAGACGCCGCCCTGATCCCCCCGCTCTTGCGGGGGGAGGGGAATACCGTCGCGGTGCAGGAAGCGGTTGTTTCCAGGCGGCGGGTCGGATGAGCCTCCGCGATGTCGGCAGCGGAGCGAACGGCGCTTTGATGCGGGCACGCCTCCCCATACAAGGGGCGAGATGACCAAAGACCGCAGATTCGAGATCTTCCTGGCGACGGCGCCGGGCCTGGAGGAGGTGCTGTGCGCGGAGGTGCGCGCCAAGGGCTTCAACTCGCCCAGGGCCGTGCCGGGCGGTGTCACGGTCAGGGGCGGCTGGCCGGAGGTGTGGCGCGCGAACCTCTGGGTGCGCGGCGCCGGGCGCGTGCTGGCGGTGCTGGCCTCGTTCCGGGCGCTGCATCTGCCGGAGCTCAAGACCGACGCCCGCAAGGTGCCTTGGCGCCAAGTGCTGCGCCCCGACGTGCCGTTCCGCGTCGAGGCCACCTGCGCGAAATCGCGCATCTACCACTCCGGCGCCGCCGCCGAGCGCATCGAGGCCGCCATCCGCGAGACGGTCGGCGCGACGCCCTCGCCGGAGGCGCAAGTCCTCATCAGGGTGCACATCGACCACGACCTTTGCACGCTGTCTGTCGACACCTCGGGCGAGCCCTTGCACAAGCGCGGATACAAGGAGGCTGTCAGCAAGGCGCCGATGCGCGAGACCCTGGCGTCGCTGTTCCTGCGCCAGTGCGGCTTCGACGGCAGCGAGCCGGTGGTCGATCCGATGTGCGGCTCGGGCACCTTCGTCATCGAGGCCGCCGAGATCGCGGCCCGCCTCAACCCCGGCCGCGCGCGCCGCTTCGCCTTCGAGCACCTCGCCACCTTCGACGCCGCCGCGTGGCAACGCATGCGCGAGGTGGAGAGCCGCCGCACCCCGGCGGAGGGGGTGCGGTTCTACGGCCGCGACCGCGACGGAGGCGCCATCGCCATGGCTCAGGCCAACGCCGAGCGGGCCGGTGTCGCGGAGCTCTGCGAGTTCCGCCAGTGCCCGATCAGCGATGTGGTTGCACCCGAGGGCCCGCCCGGCCTCGTCATCGCCAACCCGCCCTACGGCGGGCGCCTCGGTGACCGGAAGGCGCTGCTCCCGCTCTACCGCGCCCTCGGGCAGACGCTGCTGACCCGCTTCCCCGGCTGGCGCGCCGCCATCCTCACCCCCGACCCCACCCTCGCCCGCGCCACCGACCTCCCATTCCTGCCGCCCGCCGCCCCGGTGCCGCACGGGGGGCTGCGGGTGACGTTGTATCGGAC
>JBAPMW010000639.1:0-2063 GCA_049278815.1 Hyphomicrobiaceae bacterium | reverse complement strand
GCACTATCTCGAACCCTCCCCCGGGGTCGCCAACCTGAACTTGTTCAGCTTGCTGCAAAAGACCCTGAGACCCGCGGTCAGGGCGGCCGTGGAGCAGGCGTTTGCCACGCAAAAGGCGGTGGTCAACGACGACTTGACGATCCAGATCGATGGCAAGAGCAGGCCGCTCATGTTGATCGCTGAGCCGATCGTGAGCAATGGCGCCAGCAATCTGTGCGTGGTCGCCTTTCGCGACACCTCCCCGCTCGTTCGCGCCGCGGTGCCTGAGGCGGCGCCGGCGACCGATGCGGGGAGCACGCTCGCTCTGGAAGAGGAGCTGCGCGCAACCAAGGCGCAGCTGCAGGCCGCCACCGACCAGCTCGAAAACTACATCGAGGACATGAAATCCACGACGGAGGAGTATCAGGCCGTCACCGAAGAGCTGCAGTCCTCCAACGAGGAGCTGGAGACCGCCAAGGAGGAGCTGCAATCGGTCAACGAGGAGCTGCAGACGGTCAATGGCGAGCTGCAGGGCAAGAACGATGCGATGGAGCGCCTCAACAGCGACCTGAAGAACTTGCTGGACAGCACGCAGATCGCGACCGTGTTCCTCGACGACGCCCTGCACATCAAGCACTACACGCCGGCGATGGAGGAATTGTTTCCGCTACGCGACGCGGACCGCGGCCGACCCATCACCGACGTCGTTAGCCAGCTGGCGTATGATGAGCTTCGGGCCGACGTGCAGAACGTGCAGCGCTCGCTTCGTGTTGTCGAGCGGGAGCTTGACCTCAAGGGCGGTGCTGCAAGCTTCCTCATGCGCATCCGGCCCTACCGCACCATCCACAATGTCATCGACGGCGTCGTGATCACGTTTGCGGACATCACTGCCAACAAGCGTGTGCAACGGACCAGAGAGCTGTTCATCGACGAGCTCCAGCACCGCACCCGCAATCTTCTTGCCATCGTGCAATCGATTTCAGACACCATGCTTGCGGAAGCCGGCTCGCTCGCGGACTACGGCGCCGAGTTCAACGATCGGCTCCAGGCGCTTGCGCGCGTCCAGGGGCTCCTGTCGGGCCGCGATGGCCGCGCTCTCACCCTCAGGGAGCTTGTGCAAGGGGAGCTCGCCGCTGTCGGCGTCACGCCCGGTTGTGAGCGCATCGTCGTTAACGGCCCGCCGGTGACGCTTCCTCGCGAGCCTATGCAGCTCCTCGCGCTTGCACTTCACGAGCTCGCTACCAACGCGCTCAAGCATGGGGCCCTGAAGGATTCTCGCGGGCGCATCGATGTGAGGTGGCAGATGCTCGATCCGGTGGACGCTCCTCGTCTAGAGCTTACGTGGGTGGAGAGCGGCGTCGAGCTCGACGAGCCTGAGGCAAGCTCCTTCGGCCGTGGCTTTGGCCGGGAATTGCTCGAGCACGCTCTACCCTATCAACTCGACGCCACCACCAAGCTCGATATCTCACACGATGGCATCCGCTTTTCGGCTGTCATTCCGTGGCACGATGGCGAGCGCAGGGAACCATGATGGCCTCTTCAGCGGAAGCCGCGGGGCGCCGCGTCCTCGTGGTGGAAGACGAGTATTTGCTCGCCAGTAAGATGGTGGCCGCATTTGCCAAGCTGGGTGTGGAGACAATCGGTCCAGTCGGCACCGTCAAGCGGGCGCTGGACCTGGTGGAGCACAGCGGCCATCTCGATGGCGCGGTGCTCGACATCAAGCTGCGCGACGGCGTTGTCTACCCGGTCGCGGAGGCGCTCCGGGCGTGCGGCGTGCCTTTCGTTTTCACGACCGGGTGCAACGAGCACGCAATCCCAGACCGATACAAGGATGTAACGCGGTACGAGAAGCCGTTCGATCCGGCCGAAGTTGCGCGCGCGTTGTTTTCAGATGCGGCTCAGTTCCCATAGTCCATACGGTACAGGTTTCGCTCCCGCCGCTCCCAAAGGTCGTCTGTAGGCCCATACGTAGGGCTAATAGAGGAGACCCGGCGGCCGCTCGCCGCGCTTCGACCAGATAGGCAGACGCACCCTTCTGTCCGATGCGCGCCTCGTCCTGGAAATAAAGGCGAAGCCGCCTGCCC
>JBAPMW010000638.1:0-8847 GCA_049278815.1 Hyphomicrobiaceae bacterium | reverse complement strand
GCCTCACCCTGCCGCTGATCGCCTCGGCCACCGCGACGCTGTTCTTCCGGCAGTTCTTCATGACCATTCCCGACGAGCTGATCGAGGCCTCCAAGCTCGACGGCGCCGGCCCTTTCCGCTTCTTCGTCGATACGCTGCTGCCGCTGTCGCGCACCAACATCGCGGCGCTGTTCGTGATCCTCTTCATCTACGGCTGGACCCAGTATCTGTGGCCGCTCCTGATCACCACGCGCGACGACATGCAGACCATCGTCATCGGCATCAAGAAGATGATCGTGACCGCCGATGCGCTCACCGAATGGAACGTGGTGATGGCCACCGCCATGCTCGCCATGCTGCCGCCGGTGGCCGTGGTTGTGCTGATGCAGCGCTGGTTCGTGAAGGGCCTGGTGGAGACGGAGAAGTGAAGGTGTTTCGTGAAATCGTGAAATCGCCAAGTCGTGAAACCGATCTCACGATCTCACGACTTCACGACTTCACGCAGCCCGAGGACCTTCCATGGCGTCCGTGACCCTCGACAACGTGGGCAAGATCTACGCCGGCGGCGTGGAGGCGGTGAAGGGCGTATCCCTCGCCATCCCCGACGGCGCGTTCACCGTGCTGCTGGGGCCGTCCGGGTGCGGCAAGTCCACCTTGCTGCGCATGATCGCCGGGCTGGAGACCATCACCGAGGGCACCATCAGCATCGGCGGCAGGAACGTGAACCAGGTGGAGCCGGCCGACCGCGACATCGCCATGGTGTTCCAGAGCTACGCGCTCTACCCGCACATGTCGGTCTACGGCAACATGGCCTACGGCCTGAAGAACCGCGGCGTGCCGAGGCCCGAGATCGAGCAGCGCGTGGCCGAGGCGGCGAAGCTGCTCGCCATCGGCGATTTCCTGAAGCGCAAGCCGCGCGAGCTCTCCGGCGGCCAGCGCCAGCGCGTCGCCATGGGCCGCGCGATCGTGCGCGAGCCGCAGGCGTTCCTGTTCGACGAGCCGCTCTCCAACCTCGATGCCAAGCTGCGAGTCGCCATGCGCATCGAGATCCGCCGCCTGCACAACCGCCTCAAGGCCACCTCGATCTTCGTCACCCACGACCAGATCGAGGCCATGACCATGGCCGACACCATCGTCGTGATGAACCAGGGTCGCGTGGAGCAGGTGGGCGCGCCGGGTACGGTCTACAGCTTCCCCGCGACGCGCTTCGTCGCCACCTTCATCGGCTCGCCGGCCATGAGCCTGCTGCCGGGCCGCGTGACGGCGCCGGGCCAGGTCGAGGTGGCCGGAGGGCGCCTGCCGTTCGACGCGGCGGCACTTCCCGTCGAGTCCGGCCGCAACGTCGAGGTCGGCATTCGCCCGGAGGATCTGCAGGTGACCGCTGCCGGTGACGGCGCGCTGGCCTTCAGCAGGGACTTCGTCGAGGAGCTGGGCGCCACCCGTCTCCTGCATGGCACGGTGGGAGACAGCGCCATCGTGGTGGCGCTGTCGGGTCCCGCGCCCGCCGGCGACAGCTTCGGTCTCACCGCCGCGCCCGAGGCCGTGCATCTGTTCGACCCCGCCACGGGCCGCAGCTTGCGCCGCTCCTGACCGTCGCGGCGGTAGATACGCGTGGAGCTCGTCTGAGTCGGCAAAGCGAATAGCGAATAGGGCGTAGCGAGTAGGGAACGCCGAGCACGCAGCGGGGCCCAAGCCCTACTCGCTATTCGCTATTCGCTATTCGCTCATCCGATCTCGACAAGCCGCGCGCGGCGCCCGATGATGCGGGACGAGGCGCCGTGCGAGGGCCAGCATGCTGCAACTGAAGCCCGAAGGGATCGATCTGGCCGATGCCATGTCGCGGCCGGTCGCCGTCTGCGGCTGGCAGCTGATCGCCGACAAGTCGGGGGCGCTGTACTGGCCCGGCCGGCGTGCGTTGCTGGTGGCGGACCTGCCTCTGGGGAGCGGCCCGGGCGGCGCGATCGATGGCGCGGATGGCGCAAGCGGCCAGGACGGCACGCGCGAGACTCTCGTCAAGCTGGCCGAGGCGATGGACCGCTACGAGCCCCAGACGGTGATCGTGCTCGGCGAGGGTCTGCACACCGGCGGAGCGGCGGCCGGCATGGCCGCCGCGGACCTGGAGGTCCTGCGCATCCTGCAGGAGGATCGCGATTGGGTCTGGGTCACCGGCGACGCCGATCGTCCCGCGCCGCCGCAGCTCGGCGGCCGCAGGTGCGGGGAGCTTGAGGTGGCCGGGATCACGCTCCGGCCCCGGCCGACCCCGGGCTGGGCCACGCACGAGATCGCCGCCTCCCTGCGCCCGGCGGCCCACCTCCTCATGTACGGCTATTCGCTGCGGCGCGCCTGCTTCGTCGGCAACCGCCAGCGCCTGGTGATGCCGGCCTTCGGCGCGGCCGCAGGCGGTGTCAACGTGCTGGACGCGCCGTTCCGCCCCCTGTTCGGCGCCGGCGGCATGGCGGTGTGGATGCTGGGGGAGGAAGGCCTCTACCCGGTGGCCACGCGGCTCCTGGCGGAGGACTGAGACGTGGGGTCGGCGAAGCCGGTGAGCGGCTGACACCCATCAGATCCCCAGATACCGGTGCTGCACGTCGGGGGCGGCGGCAAGCTCGGCGGACGTCCCGCTCCACACCACACGCCCGCGCTCGATCAGGTAGTGGCGGTCGGCGAGGCGCGTGAGGGACTGCACGTTCTTGTCGATCACCAGGATCGACTGGCCGGCGGCCCTGAGCTGGGCGAGGCAGCGCCAGATCTCCGTGCGGATCAGGGGCGCCAGGCCCTCGGTGGCCTCGTCGAGGATGAGGAGGCGCGGGTTGGTCATCAGCGCGCGGCCGATGGCCAGCATCTGCTGCTCGCCGCCCGAAAGCAGGCTCGCCATGCTGTCGATGCGCTCGGCGAGACGCGGGAACAGGGTGCACACCTTGTCGTAGGTCCAAGGGTCGGACGAGCCGCCGCGGTTGGCGGCGGTCGCGATCAGGTTCTCGCGGGCAGTCAGGTTCGGGAACACCTGGCGCCCCTCGGGCACGAGGCCGACGCCCAGCTTGGCGACGCGATAGGACGGCAGGGTGCGGATCTCGGTGCCGGCAAGGCGGATCGAGCCGGCGGACGCGGGCGTGAGCCCCATGATGGAGCGCACGGTGGTGGTCTTGCCCATGCCGTTGCGGCCCATCAGCGTCACCATCTCGCCGGGCGCGATCTTGAGCGACACGCCGAACAGCACCTTGCTGCGCCCGTAGGCGGTCTCGATGCCCTCAAGCTCGAGGAGCGCGGGCGTCGGGTGTCGGGCGTTGGGCGTCGACAGCGGCTCTCCCCTTGCGACGCCCGACCCCCGACGCCCGACTGCCGAATCACCCATGGTGCGTCACGGCCTCCTGCTCGCCCAGGTAGGCGCGGCGCACCTCCTCGTTGGCGCGCACCTCGGCGGGCGCGCCGCTGGCGATGACGCGGCCGTAAACCAGCACGGTGATGCGGTCGGCGAGCGCGAACACCGCCTCCATGTCGTGCTCCACCAGCAGGATCGTCAGCTCGCCCTTGAGCTCGCGCAGGATGGCGACCATGCGCTGGGACTCCTCCGGCCCCATCCCCGCCATCGGCTCGTCGAGCAGCAGCATGCGCGGATTGGTGGCGAGCGCCATGGCGATCTCGAGCTGGCGATGCTCGCCGTGGCTCATGTTGGCGACCAGGGTGTCCGCGCGCGCGGCCAGCCCCACGCGCGCCAGGGCCTTGCCCGCCGGGTCGCGCAGCTGCGACTCGCCCCGCGCGTTGCGCCAGAAGCGGAAGGAGTGGCCGGCGTGCGCCTGCACGGCGAGCGCCACGTTGTCGAGCGCGGTGAAATCCTGGAACAGCGAGGTGATCTGGAACGAGCGGGCCAGGCCCAGCACGCTGCGCCGGTACGTCGGCAGCCGGGTGATGTCGGTGCCGCCGAAGCGGATGCGCCCCGCATCCGGGATCATCTCGCCCGTCAGCTGACCGATCAGGGTGGTCTTGCCGGCGCCGTTAGGTCCGATGATGGCGTGCAGCTCGCCCCGCGGCACGGCGAGCGTGATGTTGTCGGAGGCGACGACGCCGCCGTAGCGCTTGGCCAGGCCCTCGATCTGGAGCAGTGGGTCAGGCACGGCGCAGTCTCGCGAGCATGCCGTCGATGCCGCCGCGCGCGTATAGCACCACCAGCAGGAGCAAGGGCCCCATCACGATCTGCCAGTGCTCTCCCGCGCTTGCCGCCGGGCCAAGGTACCTGCGCATCGTCTCCGTGACAAACACGGGCATCACGCCGGACGCGAGCGTTGCGATGGTCGTGATCACGACAGGCAGGGTCTCCTCGAACACGAGGAGTGCGACAGCGCCAATCACCGGGCCGAAGACCGAGCCCATGCCGCCGAGCACGGCCATGATGATGAGATCGCCCGAGCGCGTCCAATGCATCATCGCCGGGCTGATGAAATCGGTATGGTTGGCGAGCAGCACGCCGGCCAAGCCGCAGATGGTGCCGGCGATGACGAAGCACGTGAGCCGATAGCGATAGGTCGGGAAGCCGATGGCGTTCATGCGCCGGTCGTTCGACCGCGCACCCTGGATGACGAGCCCGAAGCGGGAGTTGACGAGGCGCCAGACGACATAGATCGCTGCCAGCAGCAGCGCCAGGCACACGTAGTAGAAGAAGGTCTTGTTGGCGAGATCGATGGGCGCCCCGAACTGGCTGCGACTGTAGATGATGAGCCCGTCGTCGCCGCCGTAGCGGTCGAGCGCCACGGCGATGTAGTAGATCATCTGCGCGAAGGCGAGCGTGATCATGATGAAGTAGACGCCGCGCGTCCGCAGGCTGAGCGCGCCGATGCCGAGCGCGAACAGGGCCGAGAGCGCGAGGGCAACCGGCCATTGCACGAGGCCCCACGGGACCCCCTCGTGGGCCAGGATGCCGACCACGTAGCCGCCGATGCCGACGTAGGCGGCATGTCCGAAGCTCACCATGCCGCCGAAGCCCATGATGAGGTTCAGGCTGACGGCCGCCATCGCCAGGATGACGATGCGCGTGAACAGCGAAACGAGGAAGAGATTGTCGATGGCATGGGCGTAGACCGGCATCAGAGCGAGGACCCCGATGAGCACGGCAACGACGGCGTTGCGCGGTGTGAGCGGACCGATCATCTGCTTGTTGCCGGGAAAAGGCCCGCCGGCCGGACGATGAGCACAACGGCCATGACGAGATAGATCAGCATGGACGAGAGCGCCGGCGCCACCGTGGCGGCGGCGGACGGGCTCAGGACGACCTTGAGGAGGTCGGGAAGGAAGGCGCGGCCGATCGTGTCGACGAGGCCGACGAAGATCGACGCCACCAGCGCGCCGCGAATCGAGCCGATGCCGCCGATGATGATGACCACGAAGGCGAGGATGAGGATGTTCTCGCCCATGCCGATCTGGGCGGTGAGAATGGCGGCCTGCATCAGGCCGGCGAGACCGGCGAGCGCCGCCCCGATGCCGAACACGAAAGTATAGAGCAGCTGGATGTTGACCCCCAGCGCGGCGGTCATCTCGCGGTTGGAGGCGCCGGCGCGGATCAGCATGCCGACGCGCGTGCGCATGATCACCAGATAGAGCGCGAAGGCGACGAGCAGCGCCACGACGATGATCGACAGGCGATACATCGAATAGTGGACGCCGGGCAGGAGCTCGATGGAGGTGTTGAGCCAGGGCGGCAGCGTGAGATTCATGCCGGCCGGGCCCCAGACCAGGCGCACCAGCTCGTTGAAGAACAGAATGAGCCCGAAGGTACCGAGCACGTGGTCGAGATGGTCGCGGCCGTAGAGCCGCCGCATGGCGATCACCTCGACCGCCATCCCGACCAGGAGCGTCGCCACCAACGCGAGAGCGACGCCGACGAGGAACGAGTCGGTGAGGGCGGTGAAGGTCGCGGCGAAGTAGGCGCCCAGCATGTAGAGCGAGCCGTGCGCCAGGTTGACGAGGTCCATGATGCCGAACACCAGCGTCAGTCCGGCAGCGAGAAGAAACAGCAGGAGGCCCAGCTGCAGCCCGTTCAGGAATTGCTCGAAGAAGAGCAGCATGGCGCTGGGTCCGACCGGTCCGGCGATTTGCGATCAATCAGTGAAAGTCGGGCGAGCGTTGCGCATCGCTTTCCGCAGCCGCGACCGGATTCCCCTCCCCCTTGTGGGGAGGGGTTAGGGGTGGGGGGACTCCCGACCTTCGATGTTCTGCAATCCCCCCCACCCTGTCCCTCCCCCACAAGGGGGGAGGGGACGCGGTGGCGAGCGCCTCACTCAACTTCGACCGCCAGCTTCTTCATAGCCTCAGCTTCAGGGATGACGGTTAGCGTCACCACTTCATCGCGCACTTCTGGTGGTGCTTGTCCTGGCTGTCCTTGACGATGGTGGCGACCGTCTTAAGGACCAGATTGCCCTGGGCATCCTTGACCGCCTCCTGAAGGTAGAAATTCTGGATCGGGATGTGGTTGTTGCCGTACCTGTAAGGCCCGCGCACCGACTTGTAGTTGGCCTTGCGCATCTCGGCACGCATGGCGTCCTTCTTCGTCAAGTCGCCCTTCACCGCGACGACCGCGCTGTTGATCAGGCCGACCGCGTCATAGGACTGGGCGCCGTAGAACGACGGGCGCGACTTGTACTTGGCGATAAAGTCCGACACGTACTTCTTGTTGGTCTCGTTCGGCAGATCGTTGACCCATTGCTGGGCGCCGGGAATGCCAAGCGCGAGCTCCTTCTGCCGCGGCAGCGACAGCTCGTCGATCGTGAAGGCGGTGTAGAGCGGGATCGTGCCCTTGAGGCCGGCCTGGGCGTACTGATTGAGGAACTGCACACCGGCGGCACCCGGATAGAAGACGAACACCGCGTCGGGCTTCGCTGCCCTGACCTTCGAAAGCTCGGCCGAGAAGTCGAGCTGGCCGGGCCACTTGGTGAGGTCCTGGCCGATCACCTTGCCTTTGAAGGTTGCCTGCACGCCCGCCAGCATGTCCTTGCCCGCGGCATAGTTCGGCCCCAGCAGGTAGACCGACTTCACGCCCTTCTGGTTCATGTACTCGCCCACCGCCTGCGGCGTCTGGTCGTTCTGCCACGAGGTCGAGAAGAAATTGGGCGAGCACAGCTCCCCGGCGACCTGGTGCGGGCCGGCATTGGCGCTGATCAGGAAGGTGCCCGAGTCGAGCACCGGCTTCAGCGAGGCGAGCAGCACGTTCGACCAGATGTAGCCGACCACGAAGTCGACCTTGTCGGACTGCACGAGCTTCTCGCTCTTCTGCCGGCCGATCTCGGGCTTCTGCTGGTCGTCCTCGTAGATCACCTGGACCGGCAGCCCGCCCATCTTATGACCCAGATGGTCGAGCGCCAGCTCGAAGGAGTTGCGCATGTCGTTGCCGATGACGGCGGTCGGCCCGCTGAACGTGCTGACGAAGCCGATCTTGACGGACTTGCTTTGGGCCAGAGCCGGGGCGGCTCCCAGTGCCAGGATTGCGCCGGCTGCAATCAGTGTCCTTCTCATTCCACGTCCTCCCTTCTCGATCGCCCGTCGCTTGACTGCGACTTGCCATCCCCGAGTTTCACCTGCAAACCATATATCGGATCGCCTCCCGCTAGGATACGACGAAGCGCTGCTCGACGCGGGGCATCCCGTCGGGATAGGCGAGAGGCGCCTCCTCGTAGGGCGCAAAGCCGTCCAGCACGCGGTGCCAGAAGACGACGGTGCGCTTGTTGCTGGCGATCCGGTGCAGCTTCCAGGGCCCCGGAGATCGCGCGAGCAGCTGCCTGGCGAACGCCATGCCGATGCCCTGTCTGCGGCATCCGGCGAGGATGAAGAATTCCGCAACCTCATGCCGGCCGTCGCCGGGATCGACCCGTACCAGCGCAAACCCTGCAATCCCGCCTGCATCCTTGGCCCAGAACGCCGCGCGCTGCTCGCCCTCGCGCCAGTAGGCGTCGAAGTATCGGTACGGGAAGACCCCGTCGGGAGGCCGCCACCTCGTGAACTCCGACATGTCGTGACAGTAGAGTTGAAAAAGGCGCCAGAGCAGGTCCCGCTCCGACGGGGGAACCCGGTCAATGGCTATGCGACCGGTCATCGGGCCCCCGCTTCACGCCCGATGGATCTTCACATATTCGAAGTCCCCGCCCCTGTTGTCGATCCCGACCTTGGGCGGGGCGATCCAGGTGGCGAACCTGCCGGGCTCCCAGCAGGGCTGCATCAGGCTCTGGATGAAGTCGCCGTCGGCCTTGGAGGGGAGCCACTGGTCTTTCTGCCGGGCCCACTCGGCATCGCCGAGGACGGCGCCCTCCGGCGACGCCTTGACGGCCTGGAACTCGCCGATGTGGCGGTGGAAGGCGACATGAGGGAGCTTGAAGCGGAAGGCCACGCCCGCCTTCTCGATCGCCTTGTTCCAGTTGTCCATGCCCCTGGCGCAGTCTGCCACATAGTCGTCGCGCAGGCGCATGTTGATGGCGGTCAGCGCCGGCTCGTCCACCATCTCGATTTGGCCGCCCACCAGCTTGCTCACCGGATAGATGGCGCACTGCAGCAGGTGGTCGTCCTTGATGCTCCGCTCCTGAAAGCGGCCCTTGAGGCCGGAGCTGTAGTAGTTGGCGGCGTTGGTGGAGATCTCGTTGCCGAACAGGTCGAGCGACAGGGAGAAGTGCAGGTTGGCCTTCTTCTGCATGGTCGGCAGGTCGATGACGCCCAGTGCGCGCACGGCGGCGATGTCGTAGGGGTCCTCGATGCCGGCTGCCTTCATGGCGGCGCAGGTCGCCTCCACCGTGCGGCCGACGCCGGTCTCGCCCACGTACATGTGGTGCGCCTCCTCCGTCAGCATGAAGCGGCAGGTGCGCGAGAGCGGGTCGAAGCCCGACTGCGCCAGGC
>JBAPMW010000637.1:0-1591 GCA_049278815.1 Hyphomicrobiaceae bacterium | reverse complement strand
CGGCGGATTTTCTGCCAGCCTTGTCTCGACTGGAGCGAGCGTCGTTATCACCTCAAGGGACTCGTCGGAGCTCGGATTCTGGATCGTCTATTGGATCTCGGCTGGCTCAAGTGTGCGTCGGGCAGCCGTGCACTCCGGCTAACGTCGTCTGGAAGGGCGGGCTTGTCCGAGATCTTCCAGATCGAGATCAACAACGAGGGGTGTGCCAACCGGTTGATCATGCGACCCACGACGGCTGACGGCTGACGGCTTAGGCTGAGCGAAGCGCCATCTCGCGCGGTCACCGCTTCCACCTTTCGACGACTCTGGGTCGGCCCTCGTGTCTGCGAGTGGCACGTCGCGAGCGGCACGTGACGGAGGCTATCGGATCACTCCGACCGTCGCCAGCGCGGGACCCGTGCCCTACCCAGCTATACAGAAGCGGGTATTTGGCGTTGTAACGCATCAGGTGATGCGTATCCTCCATTGTCTGTCTCCTTGCTTGAGACAGCCAAGCGCGCGCCAGCCGCCAATTCGACGTCAGGTCTCAGAACCACTTCCTCCGGAAGGCGGATTGCCGATCGGCAATCCTGACCCGTCCTGCCGTCCGGCATCTCGGCGTTGTTGCCACACCCTGCGCCACGCGTCACCGACTACAGGGCAAGCGATGGGGTGAACATGGCCGCATGCTGGCCGGAAAGGCCGCCGCGATCCACCGCGAGCGAGCTTGCGAGCGCGCGCGGTTATTTGCGGAGGATGTTTTCCATCGCCTTGCCCTTGGCGAGTTCGTCGATGAGCTTGTCGAGGTAGCGGATCTCGCGCATCACCGGCTCCTCGATCTCCTCCACGCGGACGCCGCATACGACGCCGGTGATCAGAAAGCGAGACGGGTTCATCCTCGGCGCGTGCGCGAAGAAATCCTCGAAGCTCGTCTTCTTTGCAAACTCGGCTTCCAGCGAGGCCCGGCTGTGGCCGGTGAGCCAGCGGAAGATCTCGTCGACCTCGGCCCGGGTGCGGCCCTTCTTCTCCGCCTTGGCAATATAGGAGGGATAGACGCTCGCGACGGGCATGGCATAGACGCGGCGCCAGTTGGCGGCGGCCCTGGCGGTTGCTTGCTTCATGGCGGCTACTCCTCTGGCGGCCCCGTGACGACGGGCATGACGTCGATGCCGTCGCCGGGGAAGACGGTGATGTGCGGGTGGTCCTGGAAGAGGCCGGCGGCGGCGGCGATGTCGGCGGCTTCGACGATCAGAAAGCCGGCGATCTGGTTCTGCGCGTCGGCGATGCCGGATTTGGTGACGCGCCTGGTCTTGCCCACCATGACGTCTGTCGCGACGATGGCGGCGGCGTTGCGCTTGCTCCACTCCTCCCACGCCTTCAGGCCGATCTTGTCAATCGCCTCCTGCTCGGATTTGGGGCGTGCGCGGAAGGCGGCAAGGTCTTCCGGCTTCATGGTGTAGACGGCAACGAAGCGGGGCATGGGCGTGGTCCGGACTTGGGGGCATGCGCATCATAGGGCGCGGCACCACCCGGCGCGAGGCATTCTAAGATCAGGCACCCAAGGACAATCGTCATAATCGTGCGGGTACTCTGCTATCCGGGGAGTTCCGCA
>JBAPMW010000636.1:0-1873 GCA_049278815.1 Hyphomicrobiaceae bacterium | reverse complement strand
ACGTTGGGCCGGCGAGGGATCTGCCTTGAAACGGCGACGCGGAACTGTCATAATAATGCGCTGTTTGTTGACATGCCAAGCGCAGCCGACAGTCGATCGGTTGATCGCCGCAGACACTTGCTGAGCTTAGTATTTCGGAGGATTGGGGGGAGCATGCGTAAGCTGGGGGGCGGCAGGCGGCCGACACGCCGGGATGTTCTGATCGGGACTGCAGCGGGGGCCGGGGCGCTGATCCTGCCGGGGCAGGAGGCAGCGGCCCAGGGGGCCGCCGAGCTCGACCCCTGGCCCTACGGCCGGAACAGCTTCGCGACCGACACCGTGCTCATGTTCCGCGGCAACCCGGCCCACACCTTCTATGGCACCGGGCCGCTCCCCGAGACGGCGCCGCGCATCCTCTGGAGACACCGGACCGCGTCGATCCCGCAGACCTTGCGGGGCAAGGCCATCGTCTGGGCCGGCACCGGCTGGACGGGCACCGCCGCCAAGCTCGGCGACTACGTCTACGTCGGGTCGGTCGGCGGCTACCTCTACTGCTTCGAGGCCATGACCGGGGGCCTCGTGTGGTCGTACCGGGCCGGCGGGCTGTTCAAGAGCTCGGTCTGCCTCTACGACAACAAGGTCTACGTCGGCAACACCGACAACCTGCTGCACTGCGTCGATGCCGCGACCGGACGCCGGGTCTGGGCCTTCGACTCGGGCAAGGACCTCGATTCCTCGCCGTGCGTCGTCGACGGCGTGCTCTACATCGCCGGCGAGAACGGGTACGCGCGGGCGATGGACCCGCAGACGGGCAAGGAGATCTGGAAGACGTTCGTCGGTGGCATCGGCCCCGGCACGGAGCCCGGCTCCAACGGCTCGGAGACGTCGCCCGCCATCGCCGACGGCGAGCTCTATACCGCCACCTTCGACGGCGACCTCTACTCGATCGGCATCAAGGACGGCAAGGTGCGCTGGAAGACGCGCACGCACGACGACACCGATGCCTCCGCCGTGGTTGCCGGCGAGTTCGTGTACGCGGCGGCCGAGGAGAGGGCCTCGCATCTCTACTGCTTCGCCCGCGACAACGGCCGGGAGGTGTGGCGCTACTCGGCCAACCGCGCCGGGTATTGGTCGACGCCCGCCTACGCGAACGGCCGCATCTATGTCGGCGGCGACGATACCAACCTGCACTGCGTCGACGCCAGGACCGGGGAGGGCATCTGGACCTTCAAGACGGGCGGCGCGGTGTGGTCGTCGCCGGCGGTGGTGGACGGCAAGGTCGTGTTCGGCTCCCGCGACTTCAACCTGTACTGCGTCGATGCCCAATCGGGGCGCGAGATCTGGCGCGTCCAGGCCGACGGACGCATCATCTCATCGCCGTGCATCGTCGGCGGCTACATCTGGGTCGGCACCGCCACGGGGTGGTTCTACTGCTTCGGGCCGTAACGCTTGGTGGGCGCCGTGTCCGGCAGTCGGCAGTCGGACTTCGCCAGTCGTAGGGATCGAATTTGCGACTGCCGACCGCCGACGCCCGAAAGAGCACCCACGGCGTGCGCCCGGCAGATTTACCCACGAGCGCCGGCCCAGGCGACGCGTGCCCTCCATCCGGGCATAGCCACACGGGCCAGCTCGGTCGCGCCGAGCCAGAGCCCGATAGCGATCAGCCCCACCAGCGGCCGGATCATGAATGGTGCGTGGAAGATCGTGTGGTTCAGGAAGACCAGGTACCACGCCGGCATTATCAAAGCCGCGGCCGCCATGATTGCCGTTCGTACGCGCTCGTGCCTGGCTTGCAGCCGGCGCCAGCGGGCCCATGTCCCCCAGGCCAAACCGGCTAGTCCCAGCAGCACCGCCGAGAGACCCAACGCCAAGCTTCCCTGACCAAGAATTCTGG
>JBAPMW010000635.1:0-2010 GCA_049278815.1 Hyphomicrobiaceae bacterium | reverse complement strand
CTACGCCGAGCACGCGGGCAAGTCTGTCGACCACGTCGATGCTTGCGGAGTAGACACAGCGTTCCAGGGAGCTGATGTATGTGCGGTCTATTTCGGCACGATGCGCCAACTCCTCCTGCGAGAAACTTTTGTCTCGCCGATATTTTCTGAGGTTGCGCGCCAGCACCTCTCGGATGTCCATGCACGAGAGGGCAGCGTCTTGTTGAGTATTTCACCACGGAGTATTCTCCACAAAACGGCATCCTCGAATACGGCAATTCGCGAACCGCCGACTGCAACGTGAACTGGATCGCTAAAGTCAGGAGCTGGGCAACGCTCAAACAGGAACGCCTTGATCGAAGCGCAGCCGGTGGACTCCTGGAACAGGTGGAGACCGCGCACGTTGGCGATGGCCGCAGCGGCTTTGATGCGGTGGTGCCGGGTGGCGACTGGAGCTCGGGAACGTTGATACGACGGCAGGATGGCGGCAAGGACGCGGAAAGGAGCTAGCCTTCGTTGCGATCGACGATGTCGATGACTCGGCGCAGCACCGCGACGGGCTCCGCGCCAAGGGCGCGGACAACATGAATGAACTCGATGACGCTCAGCCGCCGTTCGCCGCGCTCATACTTGGCGACGAACGACTGCGGCTTGGAAAGGGACTCTGTCCGACCGGGTTGATCCCTGACACTTTGGACCGGGCTGATGCCTGACAGTATTCGCCTATTGTTCCGCTGTCACCGCCGCTTCCGGAGCGCAGCGGAGCCGCGCACGCGGCGGAGCGAAGCGCAGGAAGCGGCGGTCGCGGCCGATCACCCCGAGATCGCGGCTGGCGAAGCGCACGATATGGCCGCCGCTGTCGTGCTCGGCGACGCCGACCAGTTCGCCCGCGAAGGCTTCGCCGATGAAAATGTCCTGGCTCTGCCACTTGATCTCCCCGGTCGGGCGCACGCGGCGAACCTGGTGCTCGGCATCGTACCAGGGCTCCGGCAGACGCCCCGCCGGAAGTGCCCGAGCAGGTGGCTGCCATACCTGGGCCGGCGCCCTCTGTCCGAGCGCCTCATGCGGCCGGTCCTCGTTGTAGTGTCGCCGGAAGTCGTCGAAGCGCCGCTGCTGCTCGGCGGCAGAGCGCGCCGGCGGCTTCGATGTTTCGGCCTTCAGTGTGCGATGCATGCGCTCGTGTCGCCCGTTGTCCTGCGGCGAGGACGGTGGAATGTAGCGCGGCTCGATGCCGAGCCTCAGCCACCACACCGACAGCGCAGAGAGCCCGCCGGCTCCGGTCGATCCGAACGGTACGCCGTTGTCGGAACGTATCGCTGCGGGCAGGCCGATGTCAGCGAAAACCCGCTCAAGAGCGCATCTGACGCCGGCCCACGTCGGATCGACAATGCGCACCTCCACCAGGAAACGGCTGGCCGCATCGGTGAGTGTCAGCGGATCGCAGCGCGTCCCATCGGACGTGCGGAACCAGCCCTTGAAGTCAATCGACCATTCCTCATTCGGAGCATGTGCCGGTGCGACCACCTCGCCCTGCGCAATCGCCCGCCGCCGCTTGCGCTGCGGGTCCACAAGGCCGGCGCGCTTCAGGATGTCGCCGATCGTCGAGGCGGCAGGCCAGGCCGTCCCATCACCCTTGCGTCGGCTCTCCGTCTCCAGCCGCGCCTTGATCTTCTTCGGACCGAAATGCGGAAACTGCCGCCGCACCGCGACGATCCGCTCGGCGATCCGGCCGTCCGTCGCGTGCGGACAGCATGCCACCGCGTGGCTCCTGTCCTCGAACCAGAGCGCCTCCCCGCTCGTCCAGCGTCGCCGCCATGCGTAGAACGTCTCCCGGCTGATCCCATGCCGCCGGCACAGCTCCGACACCGAGAAAACGCCTGTCTCGAACTCCCTCATCAACGCAATACGCTCTGCCACAGGATTGGTCTCCCTGAAGGGCATCGCCTGATCCTCCCTCGAATCAGACGAAGCGTGACCTGTCAGGAATCAACCCGGTCTAAACTGTCAGGACTCAGCCCGGTTCATACCGTC
>JBAPMW010000634.1:0-1626 GCA_049278815.1 Hyphomicrobiaceae bacterium | reverse complement strand
AGGGCTCGTCCAGCACGTAGAGCACGCCGGTGAGGCCGGAGCCGATCTGCGAGGCGAGCCGGATGCGCTGGCTCTCGCCGCCGGACAGCGTGCCCGAGGCGCGCGACAGCGTGAGGTAGTCGAGGCCGACATCGACCAGGAACTGTAAGCGCTCGCGGATCTCCTTGAGGATGCGGGTGGCGATCTCGATCTGCTTGGGGCTAAGCTTCCCCGGCAGCTCGGCAAACCAGGCGTTGGCGGCGCGGATCGAGAAGTCCGTGACCTGGCCGATGTGCAGGGCGTCGATCTTCACCGCCAGCGCCTGGGGCTTGAGGCGGTAGCCGCCGCAGGCATCGCAGGGGTGGGCATCCTGGTAGCGGGAGAGCTCCTCGCGCACCCAGTCGGACTCGGTCTCGCGGAAGCGGCGGGCGAGGTTGACGATCACGCCTTCGAACGGCTTGTTGGTCTTGTAGGTGCGGCCCCCGGCCCCGTCCTGGTAGACGATCTCCACCGGCTCGTCGCCGGTGCCGTAGAGGATGGCGTCCTGCGCCTTCTTCGGCAGCTTGGTCCACGGCGTCGCCATCGACACCTTGAAGTGCCGGGCGAGCCCCTCCAGCGCCTGCTCGTAGTACATCGAGGGCGTGCCGGTCCTGGACCAGGGATAGATGGCGCCGCCCTTGAGGCTGAGCTGCGGGTCCGGCACCACCAGCTCGGCCTCGAAGCGCATCTCGCTGCCGAGGCCGTCGCACTTGGGGCAGGCGCCGGCCGGGGCGTTGAACGAGAAGAGGCGCGGCTCGATCTCGTCGATGGTGAAGCCGGACACCGGGCAGGCGAAGCGAGCGGAGAAGGTGATGCGCTCGTGCGTCTCGTTCTTGTTGCGGAGGATGTCCCTATCCACTTGCGCGACGGGCCCCCTCTCCCCGCTTGCGGGGAGAGGGCTGGGGTGCGGGGCAGGATCTTGCGCCGACGTCGGGGAGACAGGGCCCTGTCCCTGAGAGGTCCGCGCCCTTTGCTGCCCCTCACCCCGACCCTCTCCCCGCGAAGTGCGGGGAGAGGGGGAAGACAGCGGCCTAACAGCAAACTCGGCAATGGCAATCCCGTCCGCCAGCTCCAGCGCCGTCTCGAAGCTGTCGGCCAGGCGGGTGGCGATGTCGCCGCGCACCTTTTCATCGCCCGCCTTCGGCAGGACCAGGCGGTCCACCACCACGTCGATGTCGTGCTTGTACTTCTTGTCGAGCTTCGGCGCGTCCTGCATCTCGTAGAACTGGCCGTTGACCTTGACGCGCTGGAAGCCCTTCTTCATGAGCTCCGCCAGCTCCTTCCTGTACTCGCCCTTGCGGCCGCGCACGATCGGCGCCAGCAGGTAGAGCCGCGTGCCCTCGGGCAGGGCCAGCACCCGGTCCACCATCTGCTGCACGGTCTGGCTCTCGATGGGGAGGCCGGTGGCCGGCGAGTAGGGCACGCCGACGCGGGCGAACAGCAGGCGCAGGTAGTCGTAGATCTCGGTGACGGTGCCGACCGTGGAGCGCGGGTTCTTCGACGTGGTCTTCTGCTCGATGGAGATGGCCGGCGACAGCCCGTCGATGTGGTCCACATCGGGCTTCTGCATCATCTCCAGGAACTGGCGCGCGTAGGCCGACAGGCTCT
>JBAPMW010000633.1:0-3593 GCA_049278815.1 Hyphomicrobiaceae bacterium | reverse complement strand
CCCCTAACCCCTCCCCACAAGGGGGAGGGGGACATGTCGGCGCGTGAGGCTTGGGAAGGAGCCTACACACCCGGCACCAGCATAACCGCATTCGTCCGCTGTCAGCGGAGGGAGGATCATTGAACGTTCGCAGAGCACTCGACGCGGATGGCGAGGGGAAAAGCGAGCCACAATGTCCCCCCTCCCCTTGATGGGGAGGGGTCGGGGGTGGGGTGAAGGAGCTGGGATATGGCAAATGCAGTTGCGCGCCGGCTCCGCAAGCGCCCGACCATCGGCGAGGGCAGCTCTGGAAGGAACTGCGGGAGCTGCGTCGCCAGGGCTATCACTTTCGGCGGCAGGCTCCGATCGACAAGTACATCGTGGACTTCGCGTGCCTCTCCCAGAGGCTCGTGATTGAAGTAGACGGGGCTCAACATCTGGAGCCGGAGGCCCTGGCCGGGGATGCAGAAAGAGACGCCGATCTGTCGTGGCGCGGCTTCACGGTGCTGCGCTTCAGGAATGACGAGGTCAGTGATTCCATGCACGGAGTGATGCTGGAGGTGCTGGCGGCGCTCGGTGCGATCGAGGGGCATGAGTGAAGCGGAGAGGCATGGTTGTGTTGGCTCCCCCCACCCCTAGCCCCTCCCCACAAGGGGGAGGGGGACATGTCGGCGCATGTGGCTCGGGAAGCTGCCTGCACTCAGCACAAGCATCGCCGGGTTCGTCCAGCACCGCATCGCCGCGTTCGTCCGCCCTCCGCGAAGCGGGCGTCATGAACCCTCGCAGCGCACTCGACCAGGATGGGAGGGGAAAAGAGAGTCGCAATGTCCCCCCTCCCCTTTTATGGGGAGGGGTCGTGGGTGGGGTGAAGGAGCTGGGACATGGCTAATGTCGTGGCACGCCGGCTCCGCAAGCGCCCGACCATCGGCCCACAAGTGGGAGAGGGTTCTGCGCGGCACTCGGGGATGGCGCAATGACCCCCTTCGCCGAGCTGATCGCCGCCACCAACTTCTCGTTCCTGCGCGGGGCCTCGCATCCGCATGAGATGGTGGGGCAGGCGGCGGAGCTTGGGCTCGCCGCCATCGGCATCGCCGACCGCAACTCGCTGGCGGGCGTGGTGCGCGCCTGGGTCGCCGGCAAGGAGCATAACATCCGCGTTCTGGCCGGCGCCCGCCTCGTCACGACAGAAGCCGACGCCACCGAGAGCTTCGAGGCGGTCTGCTACCCCATAGACCGTGCAGCCTACGGCCGACTGTGCCGCCTGCTCACCCTCGGCAACCGGCGAGCGCCCAAGGGCCAGTGCCATTTCTCCTTCGAGGAGCTCATCGCCCATTCGCAAGGACAGATCCTCATCGCCATCCCGCCGCGCCCGCTCACACCGGCATTCGCCGAGCGCCTTGGCACCCTGGCCGTGTCGGCGCGCGGGCGCACGTTCCTCGCCGCCGCCTTCGCCTACCGGGGCGACGAGCGCCGGCGGCTCGGGCAGCTCGCCGAGCTGGCCAGGCAGACGGGCGCACCGCTCGTCGCGACTGCCGATGCGCTCTATCACCACCCCGCGCGCAGGCCGCTCGCCGATGTCCTCGCCTGCATCGGCGCAAAGTGCACCATCGCTGAGGCCGGCTACCGCCTGGAAGCCAACGCCGAGCGGCACCTGAAGTCCGCCGCCGAGATGGCGCGGCTCTTCGCGGACTTGCCCGCTGCCGTAGCCCGCACGGCCGGGATCGCGCAGCGCATCGCCTTCGATCTCTCCGAGCTGCGCTACGAGTACCCCGACGAGCCGGTGCCGCCCGGCAGGACGCCACAGGCCTATCTTGAGGAGCTGACGTGGAAACTTGCTGCCGAGCGTTATAAGGAAGCTAACACCGAAATAGAGCGAGGTGCGTGCCACACCGTCCCCTCCCCCCTTGTGGGGGAGGGACAGGGTGGGGGGGATTGCAGAACACCGAAGGTCGGGAGTCCCCCCACTCCTAGCCCCTCCCCACATCTTGGTGGCGCGCCTCCGGCGCGACGGGGAGGGGAATTCCGTCGCATCTGTGGCGAGGGAAGCGATTCCAATCGCTGTGGGTTGGCTTTGACGGTGGCCCACGATCCAGAAGGCATCCCTGAGCCCGTCAAGGCGCTGATCGCCAAGGAGCTGGCGCTGATCGCCGAGCTCGACTACGCGCGCTACTTCCTCACCGTCTACGACGTGGTGCGCTTCGCGAAGGAGAGCGCCATCCTGTGCCAGGGGCGCGGCTCGGCCGCCAACAGCGCGGTGTGCTATTGCCTCGGCATCACCGCCGTCGATCCCATCCGCATCAACGTGCTGTTCGAGCGCTTCATCTCGGCCGAGCGGCGCGAGCCGCCCGACATCGACGTGGATTTCGAGCATGAGCGGCGCGAGGAGGTGATCCAGTATCTCTACCGCCGTTACGGCCGCGAGCGCGCCGCCATCTGCGCCACCGTCATCCACTACCGCCCGCGCATGGCCATCCGCGAGGTCGGCAAGGCCCTGGGTCTCAAGGAGGACGTGACCGGGGCGCTGGCCGGCCTCGTCTGGGGCCTGGGTGACGGGATCATCCCGGACGCGCACGTGCGCGAGGCCGGCCTCGACCCCGCCAATCCCGAGCTGCGCCAGGCGCTGGCGCTGGCGGGCCAGCTGCTGGGCTTCCCGCGCCACCTCTCGCAGCACGTGGGCGGCTTTGTGCTCACGCGCGAGCGGCTCGACGAGACCGTGCCGGTCATCAACGCCGCCATGCCCGACCGCACCAACATCGAATGGGACAAGGACGACATCGACGCCCTCGGCATGCTGAAGGTGGACGTGCTGGCGCTCGGCATGCTCACCGCCATCCGCAAGGCCATCGACCTCATCAACCGCCACTACGGCAAGGCGCTCACCCTCGCCGACATCCCACCCGAGGACCCCGCGGTCTACGACATGTTGTGCCGGGCCGATGCCGTCGGCGTGTTTCAGGTCGAAAGCCGCGCGCAGATGTCCATGCTGCCGCGGCTGAAGCCGCGCTGCTTCTACGATCTCGTCATCGAGGTCGCCATCGTGCGCCCCGGGCCGATCCAGGGCGACATGGTGCACCCCTATCTGCGCCGGCGGGAGGGCAAGGAGCCGATCGAGTACCCTTCCGAGGCGCTGCGGGCCGTGCTCGACAAGACCTGCGGCGTGCCGCTGTTCCAGGAGCAGGCCATGCAGATCGCCATCGTGGCGGCAGGCTTCTCGCCGGGCGAGGCCGACCGCCTGCGCCGCGCCATGGCCACCTTCCGCCACGTCGGCACCATCCACACCTTCCGGGAGAAGTTCATCGCCGGCATGGTGCGAAACGGCTACGGCCAAGAGTTCGCCGGACGCTGCTTCAGCCAGATCGAGGGCTTCGGCGAGTACGGCTTCCCCGAGAGCCACGCCGCCAGCTTCGCCCTGCTCGTCTACGTCTCGGCCTGGATCAAGTGGCACTATCCGGAGACGTTCTGCACCGCGCTCCTCAACAGCCAGCCCATGGGCTTCTACGCCCCGGCGCAGCTGGTGCGCGATGCGCGCGACCATGGTGTGGAGGTGCTGCATCCCGATGTGAACGACAGCGAGTGGGATTGCACGCTGGAGGCGGGGTCAGACCCTGCGGGTC
>JBAPMW010000632.1:0-5196 GCA_049278815.1 Hyphomicrobiaceae bacterium | reverse complement strand
AACCTAGTCATCTCCATCAAAATGTCTGCATGTGTCGGTTCATCGTCAAAAGTGCCGTCGGTGATTAGATTTAGACGCGCTTCTCCATAGGCATCAGCAATTTCTTCCCTCTTTTGCGTTGGGAACTGATCGTCGGCAAACTTTGGAAGCTGTGCCGTCCCAAACATAGTAGTGTCGCGTACGAGATACGGCGGCACGATCTCGGTGTAGCCACCGAGGCCGTCCTTCTCGGGCGCGGTGTGCAGGTCGAGCATGAACTGGGCGAGCGCGCGCTCCAGGCGCGCCAGCTGGCCCTTGAGCACCACGAAGCGGGAGCCTGACAGCTTCGCGGCGGTCTCGAAATCCATCAGCCCCAGCGCCTCGCCGATCTCGAAGTGCTCCTTCGGCTTGTTGGTCCATCCGAGCTTCGGCGGCCTGCCGACGCGGCGCACCTCCTTGTTGTCGTGCTCGTCCTTGCCGACGGGCACCTCGTCGAGCGGCAGGTTGGGGATGACCGACAGCGCGTCGTGCAGCGCCTTGTCGGCGGCGCGCTGCTGCTCCTCGCCGCCGGCCAGCTCGTCCTTGAGGGCGGCCACCTCGGCCATCAGGGCGCCGGCCTTGGCCTCGTCCTTGGCGCCCTTGGCCTTGCCGATCTCCTTGGAGGCCGCATTGCGCCGCGCCTGCGCCTCCTGCAGCCGCGTGACGACCTTGCGCCGCACCTCGTCCAGCGCGATCAGGTCGCTGGCGAATTTCACGTCCCCGCCCGGCGCGATGCCGCGCTTCCTGAGGCCATCGTCGAACGCCTCCGGATTGTCCCTGATCCACTTGATGTCGAGCATGGGCCTCAGCCCTCCACGGTCGCGCCGCTGCTGTAAGGTGACCTCGATTCCCGGCTACGCGGGAATGAGCTGAGTTTGTTGCGGGGTCGTATACGGTTTGAGGGAGCCCGCGTCCAGTTGCCACTTTTGTGCGTGTCCGCGTCAGGAAGCGCCAGTTCCACGCCCTGTCGGGCGACATGAAGGGGCGCTATGCAGTGTCCGTCTCCGCCAACTGGCGAATCACGTTCGCATGGGAGGAGGAGGACGCAGTCCAAGTCGACCTCGAGGACTACCATTGAGGGAAGAGGCAGTCGTATCGCGTACTCTAGAGCCAATGACAATGGTCGCACCACCGAAGCGAAGTCCTGAGCGATGCCCGACGCATCCGGGTGCATTCCTCCGCGAGATTGTCTTGCCGGCCATCCGGGCGAGCAAGGTCGAGATCGCGGCGGCGCTGGGCATCTCGCGCCAGTCGCTGTACGATATCCTGGCCGAGCGGCAGCCCATCACCCCGAGCATGGCGGTCAGGCTGGGCAAGGTCTTCGACACGTCCGCCACCTCCTGGCTTAGGATGCAGACGGCCTACGACCTTTGGCACGCAGAGCGCGAGGTCGACACCTCGAAGTTGCAGCCGCTGCCGAAGGCGGGTTGAGGCCCTCCAGAACCAACCCCATTGCGGCCCACCACTGCAATTGGCCTCACGACTAAGCGCGCCTGCCGCCCCCACCTCAATACGGGCGCTTGAGCTTGGGAAACATCGGGAAATGCTTCACGTTGAGCGTCGCCAGTCTCAACCCATGGTGCTCGGCGGTGGCCGCGATGACAGCGTCGGGTATATCGATCCCATGGCTCTTGCCAAAGTGCCGCATGAACCCGCCTCCACGCTTCGCTATCTCAGCGCTAACGGACAGCTCTTTCAGGGGCGCGCACACGGTCTCGATATCCCGCTCCTCCCGCTGACTGCGGGCCCCGACGTAGAGTTCGAGCAGCGAGATTACGGAGATATGGGGAGGCTCCGGTAGGGCTCTCAGCCAAGCAACGGCAATCGGCTCGCGGCGAACGTAGTCGACCAGGATATTCGTGTCGAGCAGGAGGCTCACGGTGCGCGCCTGGCCCTTCTTCCCAGAAAAGTCGACCGTCGATTCCACCGGCTGCGAATCTCGCGCATCTCTTCGTGGAGATCCTCCCGCTCGGCCCATGCGCCCGACAATTTGGCGATCGTTTCATCGACAACATCTTGCCAAGCCCGCTGCTGCTCCAGATCCCGTTCCAGCTGGAGATCGATGCCGGCCCGCACCAGCTCGCCCTCGGAGAAGCCAGTCGCAGCCGCGCGCTCCTTCAACTTGCGGTTCTGCTCCTCGGTGATAAAGAGCTGCTTGCGAACCATCCTGGTCATGGCTCAACCCTCCTACACATAGAATATGTGTAGGTTGCCCCCAATGCAACCCGGCTGCAACCGGAGGCGCCCGCAAATCCGGATGACGGCGGGCGCGGTTTGCGTATAGTGCGCGCCGCGAACCTCCACCCACGCGATTGTCCATGCAGAAGAAAGCCCCCAAGCTCGTGTCAGGGCCGGCGTCCGCGAAGGCGCCCCAGAAGGCATCTGAGAAGGCGCCCGCCAAGGCGACCTCACAGGCGCCGCATGCCGGCAACGGCCTGCAGCCCGCCAGGTCGTTCCAGGATCTCATCCTGTCGCTGCAGCAGTTCTGGGGTGAGCAGGGCTGCGTGGTCCTCCAGCCCTACGACATGGAGGTGGGGGCGGGCACCTTCCACCCGGCCACGACGCTGCGCGCGCTCGGCCCCAGGGCCTGGAACGCGGTCTACGTGCAGCCCTCGCGCCGCCCCAAGGACGGCCGCTACGGCGAGAACCCGAACCGGCTGCAGCACTACTACCAGCTCCAGGTGATCATGAAGCCGTCGCCCGCGGATTTCCAGGATCTCTACCTGGAGAGTCTGCGCCGCATCGGCATCGACCCGCTGCTGCACGACATCCGTTTCGTGGAGGACGACTGGGAGAGCCCCACGCTCGGCGCCTGGGGCCTCGGCTGGGAGGTGTGGTGCGACGGCATGGAGGTGACGCAGTTCACCTACTTCCAGCAGGTCGGCGGCCTCGACTGCAACCCCGTGTCAGGTGAGATCACCTACGGCCTGGAGCGCCTCGCCATGTACGTGCAGGGCGTGGACCGCGTGTTCGACCTGAACTTCAACGGCCGCGAGGATGCGCGCCGCCTCACCTACGGCGACGTGTTCCTGCAGGCCGAGCAGGAGTACTCGCGCTTTAACTTCGAGCACGCCGACACGGAGCTGCTGCTCCGCCATTTCCGCGACGCCGAGACGGAGTGCAAGGCGCTGCTGGCGGCCGGGGCACCCGCACCCGGCGCCAACGACAAGCGCCACAAGCTGGCGCTGCCCGCCTACGACCAGTGCATCAAGGCCTCCCACCTGTTCAACCTGCTGGATGCCCGCGGCGTCATCTCCGTCACCGAGCGCCAGAGCTACATCCTGCGCGTGCGCGACCTCGCCAAGGCCTGCTGTGGGGCGTGGTTGCAGACGGAGGGGGGTGGGGGGTGAGAGCCGTTGGGACTCGTAGGTTGGGTCGAGCGATAGCGAAGACCCAACACAACGACGCCGCACCACCAATGTGTTGGGTCTGCGCTGCGCTTGACCCAACCTACGCCTACGCCAACGCCCCGCCATGATCCCCGCCAAGATCGCCGGCGCCGTCATCCTTGGCGTTCCGCTGATCGTGGTGGCGTGGGTGCTGTTGCGGCGACATCCCCGTCCCGTACTGTGGTTCACGCTCGCGCTGATCCTGGTGGGCCTCGGCTACCTGATGGCGACCGGTGCCACCGACGACATCGCCCGCAGCATCGTGCCGGCCCCGGCGCTGCAGCCTGCGGGCTAGGACCGCATCAACGCAGGAGTCTATCGACATGACCACACCCAAGACACTGCTGGAGATGGCCGGCGCCGATCTCAACCCGCCGACGCTCGCCACCGCCACGCTCGTCATCATCGACGCGCAGAACGAGTACCTCGACGGCAAGCTGGCGCTGCCCGGCATCGCCCCGGCGGTCGATGCGCTGGCGCGGCTGGTGGCGAAGGCGCGGGCGGCGGGTGCGCCGGTGGTGCATGTGCAGCACAAGGGCCGCGCCGGCGGCCTGTTCGACCTCGATGCCCGTGGCGGCGCCATCATCGATGCGGTGAAGCCGGCAGGCGGGGAGAGCATCGTGTCGAAGCCGCTGCCCAATGCGTTCGCGCAGACGGACCTCGATGCCACGCTCAAGAAGATCGGCCGCACCCAGCTCGTCATCGCCGGGTTCATGACGCACATGTGCGTCAGCTCCACCGCGCGCGCCGCCCTCGACCTCGGCTACAAGGCGACGGTGGCCGCCGATGCAGCGGCGACGCGCGATCTCCCCGATCCCATGGGTGGGGTCATCTCGGCCGACGCCCTGCACCGCGCCGCCCTGGCCGAGCTTGCCGACCGGTTCGCGATTGTGGCGACGGTGGATCGGATTCCGGAGAAGTGATTTTGTTCTCCCTCTCTCAGTCGAGGTCATCCATGGCCAATCTGATGAGCGAACGTGCACGTCGATTGCGGCGTGAGAAGGAGCCGGCGGAACGCAAGCTCTGGTACCATCTGCGCGAGCTCAACCGGCGCGGTTTCCGCTTCCGCCAGCAAGCGCCGATCGGCCCTTGCATCGCGGATTTTTGCGATCATTCGGCCAAATTGATAATCGAGGTCGATGGATCGCAACATGGCGAGCCGAGAGGACTGGCCAACGATAGGCGCAGGACGCGATGGTTGGAATCGCGGGGTTACCAAGTGTTGCGGTTCTGGAACCACGAGGTGGAGACCAACATCGGCGGTGTAGAGATCGCCATCTTGCTGGCGCTTGGCTTGCTCACCGAGGATGGCAACACTCCGTGCGAATTGCCGGATCCAGATTCAGCCATGGAGCGTTTACGGCACAAAGCCCGCAAGCTTGCTCGCCCAAGACCGCCTTCGGCACGTCGTTCGAGGCGAGGAGCGTGCCGCAACGTCCCCTCCCCCCTTGCGGGGGAGGGACAGGGTGGGGGGATTGCAGAACGTCTGAGGTCGGGAGTCCCCCCACCCCTAGCCCCTCCCCGCAAGGGGGAGGGGAACTCCGTTGGCGTTCGGGGGGAGGGACGGAGACTCACAATGGCTGAACCTCTACTCAAGGCACGGCCGCGGAGGAAGGCCCGCCAACTTGCTCGCCTGCGAGCGGGCTCGGCGCGTCGTGCGAGGCGAGGAGCGTGCCGCAACGTCCCCTCCCCCCTTGCGGGGGAGGGACAGGGTGGGGGGGATTGCAGAACGTCTGAGGTCGGGAGTCCCCCCACCCCTAGTCCCTCCCCGCAAGGGGGAGGGGAACTC
>JBAPMW010000631.1:0-10107 GCA_049278815.1 Hyphomicrobiaceae bacterium | reverse complement strand
CAGCACGCCGATGGCGGTGCCGAGCAGCACGCCGATGAGGCAGAAGCCCAGGTTGACCGGGGTCAGCGCCGCGCCGAAGCCGGTGGCGAGATGGGCGAGGATATCCATCTCAGCGCACCCAGACCGGGATCGGCTGGCCGAGCAGGTAGACGAACAGGGCGACCGACAGCGCGCTCATGGCAAGGGTGAGGGCGATGAGCTCAAACCAGCGCAGCCCCTGCGCCGCTATTCCCGACACGGCCGCCACCGCCATCACCGCCACGGCGAGCCCGACGCGCTCGATCAGGAGGCCGAAGGCGACGATGGCGCCGAGAATGAGGAGCTGCGGCCAGAATGCGGTCCGTTCCACCGGCTCGCCGGCGACGACCAGCGACCGCGCCACCAGGAAGCCGCCGATGCCGATGAGGGCCACGCTCATCATCATGGGGAAGAAGCCCGGCCCCATGCGCACCAGGGTGCCGACCGCGTAGTTGCGCCCGAGCCATAACCCCGCGCAGCCAAAGGCGACGAACAGGATGCCGGACCAGAAGTCCTTCTGGTCCCTGATGCGAGACATGGATAGGCGGCCTCCCCCTGGGCGCTCCGGGCGTCGGATGCGGCATGCTCTTGTTATTGCGAGCGCCAGTTGTAGCGCAGGGGGCGCAGAAGCGGAACCCGCGGCTGGGAAAGGGCATGCGGCCGGGGCAGTGTTCGCCACTACTTCAGATACCCCAGATGCCGCGGCAGCCACGGCGCAGCTCGGGGAAGACGACGAGGTCATCGGCGGCGGTGCTGCGGCGGCGATGCGTCGGCCGCCACGCGCACTTTGTTCTTCCGTGTCAGGTGCAATCCTTGCGGCTCACCTCGCCCGGCCCTACCCCCTCCAGCACAGCGATATCCGCGAGGTCCTGCTTGCGCTGCGCGACCCTGCGCTCGTAGCTCGCCTGGTTCTTGGTGCAGACCAGAATATGTGGCGAGCCGCGACGCTCGGTTTTCGTATGGACGTCGCAGCGCGCATTGCGGATGGTGCTCTCCACGTGATCGCGGATCGGCTGGGCGGCCTTGAGGCTCCAGCTCGGCTTCGCGGCGTCGGCGAGAAACCGGTCGAGCGCGGTGCAGTGCTCGCACTTGCAGCCGACGCCGCTTGCCCGCGACCAGTCCTTCGGCGCCTCCAGGGGCTCCGCGGCGCGGCCTTTCAGATGGGCCAGACAAGCGGCGTGCAAGGTGTCGAATGCCGCGCCGCCGCCGGTCGTCGCGCCGGCCTCGACGAGGCCGCGCACCGCCGGGACCAGCACGTTGTCGAGGCTGAAGTGCCTGGGCCAAGCCAGCATGTGGTGCGCCGCGCGCTGCGCCAGGGCGCCATCGACGGCGTCGAGCGCCACCGCGAGATCGGCGACAGCGGCGGCACCGACGGTTGCCACCAGCGGCCGGCTGTAGGTGTTCTTCGGCGCCGTCGTAGGATCGCCCGGCAACGCCTCGACCAGGGCCTCTGCCGCCTTGAGGAGCATCGCCGGCTTCGAAGCGAAGCTGGCCTTCACGGCGCTCGCCAGCAGGGCGCTGCACGCACCGAATGCCTCAATGGCGCCTGACGCGAGAATGCTCTTGAGCCGATCGGCGGTCCGCTGCGGCGGGAAGAGTGCCAGCGCACCGAGGATCGCGGCGTTGTCAGACTTGTCATGCCCCCGCCGGTCAACCAGCTTCTCGAGGAGGCGGCCGGCCTCGTCCTTGGCACCGAGCTCGGCGAGGAGCGCCAGCATGCGCCCCATCTCGCTGGGGGCAGAGCCTCTGGAGGCATGTGAATGCCAAGTCCCAGTCGGCCATGTCGCGAGCATGTGCCCGGCCATCTCCAGTGCCTGGCCGCAAAGCGGCGAGCCCGGCTCGGCTCCGTCGCTCTTCCAGCGGGCGACGAGATCGGCGAGGTAGGGCAGCGTGGCGGAAAGGCCCGCCTGGTTGAGGACGGCAAGCGTTCGCTTGCTCGGCCACACCACCAGGACCGCCCGGCTATAGGTGCGGTCGAACGAGGCACCCTCGTTGCCGGTGGCCTCGTGGAAATGCTCCTCGTCGGGCTTCATGTTCTCTAGGGCGTCGGGCGGAGAGACCTCGTCCTCCTCGATGGGCAGCCTGCCCAGTGTCGAGGGCGCGCCGTCGGAGCGCCGCCATTCGTGCAGGTACCGGGCACCATCGCAGACCTCGCCGGCCACCATATCGACCTCCTCGCGGCCGCGCCGCGATCGGTAGCCGGTATACTCGGCGATGCCGCTCTCCTCGATCTGCAGCAGCGCGAGATGGAGATCGCATCCGGCCTGCGGGGCCGAGGCAAGAAGCACGCCGGCTGCCGCCGCATCGGCGCCTTTGAGCGCGGCGAACCCCAGCTCGGCCGGGGTGTAGGCGTGCTCCAGCGGATAGATCAGCTTCTTCGGTGCCTCGTCCATTGCCGTGCCTTTGGCCTCGGCCCAGCCCCGCAGCAGCGCGACGGTCCTCTCCGTTTCGCTGTCGTAGCTCGGCGGCTGCGGCGCGGCGCCCTGTTTGCTCTTGCGGACAAGGTTGTAAATGAGTGTCGCCCGGCATCCTGCCGTGATGGGCAAAACCTCGTGCACGCAGTCGGCGTAGAAGGCGGCGAAGGCGATCTCGGAAGGGTCCTCCGTCCGGAGATCGAGCCTGGCCTCCCGCCCCTTGTGCCGGACGACGAGCTCGCCGCCCTCCGACTGCGACGGCAGCGCCAGCACCAGGGTGGCGAACATGCCGGGCGCCTTCTCAGTGTCGCGATGGCTGACGAAGAAGCTGCCCTTGTCGTAGATCAGGAGCTTGTAGAGCTCGGCGGCCACCGGCTCGCTCACGCCCAGGCCGTCGGCGGCGTGCGCCACGATCTCGTCCAGGGTCTTCTCCCAGTGCTTGCCGGCGATGCGCACCTGGTCCGGCCCGATCTGCCAAGTGCGGCGCACGGCCGTATCCACCAGGGTCTTCGCCCCTCGCCCGTAGGGCGCGCGTTCTGCAGCCGCCACCAGCTGCTCGGCCTGCATCGGCAGCAGGGGCAGGGCGATCCGTCCGACGCCTTCCACCTCGATGCGCGGGGCGAGCATGTCGGTGCGGCCCGAGGCATAGAAGCCTCCCGGCCTGCAGACCGTGCTCAGGATGCCTGCAAAGTCGTCAGTGATCGTCGCCATCGGTGTCGCGCCCCCTCACGCTGCGCAGCCCGACCTCTCTCATTGACGCTGGCTGGCAACTGGCGTGACAGGCTAGCCCAAGACCTCGCTGTCTGGACCTGCGTGCGGTCTGCACGGGCGATGGAAGCTGTGGATGAGGCATGCGGGCGACGGCGGCTCTCCGACGGGTCCGCCCATGAGCCCGCCCGGCGACCATAAACCCGCCCTTAAGGGTTTGCTGGGCACATGGCCGCACTGGATCGTGAGAACGACGGGCTCCTGTCAGATGTCCGAGCTTCGAGAGTGCGCGGCTCCCGGCGCCGCGGCCCCGGCCTTGCGTGCGCGCGCCAAGGACCGGCGCGCCAGCGCGCGCCAGAAGGTCAGGGAGATCCGCGCCCGGCTGGTGCACGGATGCAACGGCAGGCCCGACTTCGAGTACGATCTTCTGTGCATGCTTGCGCGCAAGGAGCTTTCCTCGCGCGTGGCCCTGTTGCTGCTGGCGGCCATCTTCTCGCTCGCCTCGACGTTCTGGGCGCCGGTCGTGCACGCTGCGGCCTGGCTGGCAGCGGTCGTCGCCATGCAGCTGATCGCGGTCACCGCCTGCCGCCGGCTGCTCGCCCGGCCCCGCAGCGAGGTGGATGTCGGCCGCTGGCGCCGCCGCCTCCTCTGGCTGGAGCAGGCCAACGGCATCGCCTGGGGCGGCATCGCCCTGGTGGGCCTCGGCACGGCCGATGCCACCGGCCATGTCTTCATGCTGGCCTGCCTGATCGTCCTGCTCGCCATCCGCATGACGTTTGCCTCGGCGGTCATGAGCATCCTGTACGCCGGCACGATCCCCATCACGCTCGCCGTCGTGGCGCGCCTCGTCGCGCAGGGCGATCCGTTCTATCTGGCGATGGCGGCCATCGCCGTCGGCCTGCACGTCTACTTCGTCTTCCTGGCGCGGGGCCTCAACGCGACGGCGCTCGCCATGCTCGAGTTCCGGGCCGAGAAGGACGCGCTGATCGCCGAGATCGAGGGCGAGAAGGCCATCTCCGACGAGGCCAGGCGCCGCGCCGAGGCCGCCAGCGCCGCCAAGTCGCGCTTCCTCGCCACCATGAGCCACGAGCTGCGCACGCCGCTCAATGCCATCCTGGGCTTCTCCGAGGTGATGAAGGGGGAGCTGCTGGGGCCGATCCGCAACGGCAGCTACAAGGAATATGCCGCCAACATCCACGACAGCGGCCGGCACCTGTTGCAACTGATCAACGAGGTGCTGGATCTCTCGCGCATCGAGGCCGGCCGCTACGAGCTGCAGGAGGCGCCGGTCAGCCTCGCCGCCGTGGCCGAGGACTGCCTCAGGCTTCTCAATCTGCGGGCGCAGAGCAAGGGCCTCAATGTCAGCCTGGTGGCCGGAAAGGAGCCGGAGCCGCTCTGGGCCGACGAGCGCGCCATCCGCCAGATCTGCCTCAACCTGCTCTCCAACGCCTTGAAGTTCACCCCGCGCGGCGGCCGGATCGCCATCACCGTCGCCGACGCGCCCGATGGGGGCCGGACGCTCACCGTGAAGGACACGGGACCGGGCATCGCGCAGGACGAGATCCCCAAGGTTCTGCAAGCCTTCGGTCAGGGCTCGCTGGCGCACGAGGCCGGCGAGGGCGGCACCGGGCTCGGGCTGCCCATCGTGCAGAGCCTGGTGGCCCTGCACGGCGGCCGCTTCCGGCTGCGGTCGGAGCTGCGCAAGGGCACGGAGGCCATCGTCTGGCTGCCGCCCGGCCGCCTGATGAGCGCACGGCCTCAACGCCGGGCGCAGGCTGAGGCCGCAGGCGGCGCGCGCAGGGTCGATGGCGCGGAGACCGAGACCGGTGGCGCATGCGGGCGAACGGTGTGGCCCGGCAGGCAACAACAGGTTGTTGAGCGCCCACCGATGTGCATTGCCATAGGTCGCGCTGCCTCCTACATCATGCAACCGGTGCGAGAACTCAACCGGCGTCCACTCCGCGAGGCGCCACGGCCCGAAGTGCGCCCGATGCTCTCCCCTTGCGTCCGCGTCTGTGCCATCGAGCCCGCCACCGGCCTGTGCGGCGGCTGCGGCCGCTCGCTGGAGGAGATCGCGCGCTGGGCCCGCATGACCGACGAGGAGCGGCGGCGTATCATGAATGAGCTATCTGACCGGCGCAGCCAGGCGCGCCGCAGCGCGGAGAGGTGAGCATGGCGGCGTGGGTTGCTCTGCTGCTGCTGGTGGTCGCCGGCCTGGTCTTGATGCTGCGGCCGGACCCAGTCTCGCTCGCCGGCTACGACCCCTCCGATTTCGCCGTCCTGACGGCCGGGTTGGCGCTCCTGGTCTTCATCGGCTCGTCGCTGGTGGGCAGCTACCGCGGCCGGGCGGGTGAGGCCATGCGGGACATGCTGACCTGGGCCGTGGTGGCCCTGGCTCTCGTCGTCGGCTACAGCTACCGGGACCAGATCTTGACCGTGGGCCACGATGTTCTCGGCGAGCTGCTACCGCCCGGCACCGCGCTGCGGGCCGATGTCAAGGTGGAGGGCGAGCGCTCCGCCAAGTTCAGGCGGCGGTCGGACGGCACCTACGTGGTGCCCGCCGAGGCCAATGGCGTCTCTCTCAAGATGCTGGTCGACACCGGCGCATCCTGGGTGGTGCTGACGGCAGAGGACGGCCGACGTCTGGGATTGGACTTGGACGACCTGCGCTACACCGTGCCGGTGCAGACGGCCAACGGCATCATTTACGCGGCAAGCATCCGCCTGGGCACCCTGACTGTGGGCAAGATCAGCATCAACAATGTGGACGCGCTGGTGGCAAAGCGCGGCCCTCTGCGCGAGAATTTGCTCGGGTTGAGCTTCCTGAACCGCCTCAGCGGCTTTGATTTCGCGAACGGATACCTGACGTTGCGCAAGATTTGAGGAGCATTCGCCGCTTCGGGGCCGGCTCGGCAGCACACGCGCGCTACAGCCTGCCGGTTCGCTCGGCGTCGCCTGACCATCTGCGGCCGTCTCCCTACGCACGCGGGTGAGAGGTGGCGGTGGTCAGGCAGGAGCATCGGCTTGCCGCCATCGCAGCCACACGTCGCAGGCCCCCATGCCTGCGGCCATGGCGGCGACGAAGGCGATGATGCCGGGCGAGAATGTGGCGAGGTTCTCCAGGGCCGGCCCCGGGCAGAGCCCCACGAGGCCCCAGCCCATGCCGAACAGCGCCGAGCCGATCAGGAGCGGGCGGTCGATGTCGGCCTTCGTGGGCCACAGACTCTGTGGCTCGAGCAGCGGCCGGCCGCGGCGCCTGGCAATGGCGAAGCCGACGGACGATACGGCAAGCGCAGCCGCCATGACCACCGCGAGGCTCGGGTCCCAGGCGCCGAAGACGTCGAGGAAGCCGAGCACCTTTGCGGGATTCGCCATCTCCGAGATGAGCAATCCCAGTCCGAAGATGAACCCGCAGGCGAGACTGGCGGCGATCGGCATGGCTCAGCCTCCAACGACGTGACGCGATACGGCAACCACCGCGACCGCCGTCGCCATGAACACCGCCGTCGCCACCAGCGACCGCGCCGACAGGCGAGCGACGCCGCAGACGCCGTGCCCCGAGGTGCAGCCGCCGCCGAGACGCGTCCCGAAGCCCACCAGCAGGCCGGCGCCGACGATGAGGCCCCAGCTGGCCGGCAGCTGCGGCGGCGCCATGGGATAGCCCACGAGCCCGGCCGCCAGCGGCGCCAGGATCAGTCCGGCGATGAAGGCAAGGCGCCAGCTTCGGTCGTCCGCTCCTGGCGAGAGGAGGCCTGCGACAATCCCACTGATGCCGGCGATGCGCCCCGTAAGCAGCATCAACAGCGTTGCGGCGAGCCCGATCAGCGCGCCGCCGATGGCCGCCGAGATGGGTGTGAATTCGCCCATGTCGTCCAATCCTTCCTGCCAGGTCATCCTTGGCGCTGACGGACAGCGCGAGGCGCTTGGTATTGCATCCGATGATCGAACGGCAACAATCATTCGGTTGAGACCGGGCCTCGGCCTGAGGAGCGCCGCGATCGGAGGCCCAGCACGGCTGGCCGCGCCATCTCAGCGCGCTGCGCGGGCGCCCGTCAGTGAAGTGGGCGAGGGGTCTCGATTGACCGAGGTCTCAGGGCGAGCCGCCGGAAGATACCCACGCCGCCAGCGCCCCCCGCTCCTCCACCGTCATGCTCGTCACGTTGGACGGCGGGCGGCAGCCCCTCGCGTTTCTTCAGGCTGTAGTCGAGGTGGATGAAGTAGAACGACGACCCGATCCAGCCAATGCCCGCGATCACATGCAGCCAGCGCAGGAACGCCTCGCCCCAGACCCAGAGGATATCAACCAAGAATGCCCCCAACTCTTTATGGCTGGCGCTTGCTGGCAGGATCGCGCGATGTATGGAAGACAGCGATCACATCTATGACATCCCCAACCGGCCGATAGACGATCAGATAGGGCAGGCCGGGGACAGCGAACTCGCGGGTTTGTTCGAACGATTGAGACGGCCGCTCATCGGAAGCCTGTCTACAGTACGGTAGATCACACGATGAATGCGGGCGATGACCCGCTCTGCGGCAGCCGGATTGTCTTGAGCGATGTAACGCGCAATCTCTTCAAGATCCGAGATGGCCTCATCGCGAAAGACGACGGTCATCCGCTCGCCACGCCGAAGCGTGCGAAGAATTCCCGGACCCGGGCGGGATCGGCGTAGCGCGGATTGGCCAAGCGCCGGTCCACTTCCGCTCGTTGAGCGTCCGACAGCGATGGATCGGTGAAATCCGCGAGGCGGTCGGCAAATTCACCCACCAGCGCCTCCTGGGTCTGGTCCGGCAGCGCGCGTACCGCTTCCACCAGGTCGGAAAGCTTCTCGGCAACGGTCTTGGTCATGGCGCAACTATGATACATCACGGGGCACAAATCAGCCAAGCCGGCCATCCAGTCGCCGCACCGCCTCCAGCAGCGCCCGCACGCCAAGGTCCGCATCCTCCACCGTGATCGATTCGGCCGGGTTGTGGCTGATGCCGTCCTTGCAGCGCAGGAAGATCATGCCGGACGGGCAGTGCCGGGCCATGATCATGGCGTCGTGCCCTGCCCCCGACGGCAGGCGCAGCGGCTCCTGCCCGCAGGCGGCGATGGCCTCGGTCACGGCGTCGATGACGAGCGGGTCGAGTGCCTGCGCGGCGTTCAGCTGATAGGTATCCACCTCCACCTCTACGCCGCGTCGTCGGGCGATCTCCCGCAGCGCCGGCACCAGCGCCGCGTGCGCGCGATCGCGCACCGCATCGGCGGGGCACCGCATGTCGATGGTGAAGCTGACACGGCCGGGGATGACGTTCTGCGCCCCCGGCAACGCCGCGATGCGGCCCACGGTGGCCACCAGATCGGGCTCGGAGCCGCCGATGCGCTCCACAGCCAGGATCATCTCGCTGGCCGCCGCCAGCGCATCGCGCCGCCGCCCCATCGGCACCGTGCCGGCGTGGCCGGCGAAGCCGGTGACCGTGACACGCGAGCGCACCGAGCCGTTGATCGCCGTCACCGCCGACAGCGCCTTGCCCTCGCCCTCCAGCACCGGCCCCTGCTCGATGTGCAGCTCCAGGAACGCGGCGATCTCGCCCTTGGGGCGCACGCAGTCGCGGTAGGCCTCCGCATGGCCGCCGGCCTGGGCCAACGCCTCGCGCACCGAGATGCCGGCGGCGTCGCGGACTTCCAGCAGCTCGGGGCCGACCGCGCCGATCAGCGCCGACGAGGTGAGGATGTGCGCCGGGAAGCGCGAGCCTTCCTCCTCGCCGAAGGCGACAACCTCGACGGCATGCTCCAGCCGCTGCCCGCAGCCGCGCAGCTCGGCAACAACGGCGATGGCAGCAAGAACGCCAAGGTTGCCATCGTAGCGTCCGGCATCGATGACCGTGTCGATGTGTGAGCCGAGCATGATGGCGGGGGCGCCGGGCTTCTTTCCCTCGTTGCGCCCGAAGAGGCTGAGCAGCGGATCGGTGCGCACGCTCATGCCGGCTTCCACCATCCACGCCTCGACCTGGCGCATGGCTGCGATGTGCGCCGGACTGAGGTAGCGGCGCGTCAGCTGCCCCTCGACCTCGGTGAAGGCCGCGAGCGCATCGAGCCGCGCCATCAGGCCGGGGCCGAAGCGCCGCTCGCCTGGAGCCCCCCTGGACTTGGGCTGCGTGGGCATCTGGCGCTCGCGATGTGCTCTTTTGGACGGCAAGGCGTGCTTGTTTCTGGTGCCCATTTTTCATACCGGTGCCCGCCTCCGATATCCAGCGGCGCAATCCCGCAGCGCGGACGAGACGCGCCGGCCAACCCGTTCTCCGAGGGCGTCTTGAAGGACCGCAGCACCCTCAGCCAGTCCGTGGCGCTCTCCGCCACCAACCACGCCAGGATGTGCGGCCTGCATCCGCGCAAGGGCACCATCGGTGCCGACGCCGACATCGCCATCTGGGACCCGGACCGGAAGGTGCGGATCACGCAGGGGATCTTGCACCACGGGCCGGACTATACGCCCTACGAGGGCCTGGAGGTGACGGGGTGGCCAGTGACGACAGTGCGGTTGTTGCACGGGATGGGTCCGTCGAGTAGAGCGAGACCAACGTTGAAGAATACCGGCCATCCTTAGCCTCGTAGTCGCGCGCGACTTTGAGAAGGCCTCTGACCACCTCATCGGGCAGCATCTCCCAATCCCCAACTATGGTGCTGCCTTGCAGGTTGAAATCAGGAAGAACTGTGACCCGCTGCGAATAGGTCGTAGAGTGGTCTCCCAAGGTTTGCGCACAGCCTTATCGCCGTGGGGAGAGCACGTCAATGTCAGCATTCCCCTTAATCTGCGTCCAACGGCATGGGCTCTAAAGTACCAGCGCCATCCCCTGGTTGGCTATTTGAGCACCTGTCACTTGACATGATCCGCGATACGTATCATGTATCCTCATGATTCTGAGCTTCGCTGATCGTGCGACCGAGGTGTTCTTCACCCACGGCATCTGTCCGGCGGAGTGG
>JBAPMW010000630.1:0-6779 GCA_049278815.1 Hyphomicrobiaceae bacterium | reverse complement strand
CCTCTACGCGAGCTTCTACCATCTGGCCGCCAAGCACGGCATCCCGAACGACCTGATCCTGCAGGTGCTGCGGATCCACGCGCCGCTGACTGACTTCCGCCAGCGCGTGCGGGCCGGCGACGGCATCGAGCTGTTCCTCGACCTGAAGGGCGAGGACCGGGGCGTCGACGGCGACGTGGGGAACCTGCTCGCCACCTTCATCACGGCAGGCGGCGAGACGCGCAAGTACTACCGCTTCCGCAGCGCCGACAGCGTGGTCGACTTCTACGACGCGGAGGGCAGCACGGCGCGCAAGTTCCTCATGCGGCTGCCGGTGCGCTCGCGCGACGTGCGCCTGACCTCCGGCTACGGCCCGCGCATGCATCCCCTCCTGCGCATCCTCAAGATGCATGCCGGCGAGGACTGGGCCTGCGCCCACGGCACGCCGATCATGGCGGTGGGCAACGGCGTGATCGATGAGGCCGGGCCGAAGGGCGAGAATGGCAACTATATCCGCATCCGCCACGCCAACGGCTACAAGAGCGGCTACGCGCATATGTCGGGCTTTGCCCCCGGCGTTGCCGTGGGCGTGAAGGTGCGGCAGGGGCAGGTGATCGGGTACGTCGGCTCAACCGGCCTGTCCTCGGGACCGCACGTGCACTTTGAGATCTGGGTGAAGAACCGGCAGGACAACGGCTACAGTCACGTCAATCCGGGCAGCATTCCTGTGCCCAACGAGCGGCAGCTGAAGGGCAAGGACCTCGCCGATTTCAAGCGCGAGCGCACGCGCATCGACAACCTGATGCGGGCCCATCCGGTGCGCAGCGCGATATTGCGGTGATGGACGGCGACGCGCGCCGCCGCTATGTGTGGCGCCGGACACCAGAAAGAGGCAGTGGGCAGTGGGCAGTAGGCGCTGAGGCGGTGGAACGCCCACTGCCTACTGCCTACTCCCTTCCAAGCCAAACGTTCGGGAAAGGAATTGCGCGCATGGCCGGCACCGCGCCCAAATCGCTCTACGACAGGATCTTCGACGACCATGTCGTCGCCCGGCAGGTCGACGGCACCTGCATCCTCTATATCGACCGCCATCTGGTGCACGAGGTCACCAGCCCGCAGGCCTTCGAAGGCCTGCGGCTCGCCGGCCGCAAGGTGCGGGCGCCGGAGAGGACGCTGGCCGTGGTGGACCACAACGTGCCCACGTCCGACCGCCGCGCCGGCATCGCCGACCCGGAGAGCCGGCTGCAGGTGGAGACCTTGGCCCAGAACGCCAAGGATTTCGGCGTCGAGTACTACAACGAGCTCGATATCCGCCAGGGCATCGTGCACGTGATCGGCCCCGAGCAGGGCTTCACGCTGCCCGGCACCACCATCGTCTGCGGCGACAGTCACACCTCCACCCACGGGGCCTTCGGAGCGCTGGCGCACGGCATCGGCACCTCCGAGGTGGAGCACGTGCTCGCCACCCAGACGCTGACGCAGAAGCAGGCCAGGAACATGCGCGTCACGGTCGACGGCAGGCTGCCCGACGGCGTGACAGCCAAGGACATCATCCTCGCCATCATCGGCGAGATCGGCACCGCCGGCGGCACCGGCCATGTCATCGAGTACGCCGGCGACGCCATCCGCGCGCTCTCCATGGAGGGCCGCATGACGGTGTGCAACATGTCGATCGAGGCGGGCGCGCGTGCCGGCATGGTGGCCCCCGACGAGACGACGTACGCCTACCTGAAGGGTCGCCCGAAGGCGCCGAAGGGCGCGGCCTGGGAGGAGGCAATGCGCTACTGGGAGACGCTCCGCAGCGACGAAGGTGCGCACTTCGACCGGGAGGTGAAGCTCGACGCCGCCCGCCTGCCGCCGATCGTCACCTGGGGCACCTCGCCGGAGGATGTGGTGTCCATCGAGGGCGTGGTGCCGGACCCGGAGCGGGTGGGGGACGAGGGCAAGCGCGCCTCCATGCGCCGCGCGCTCGACTACATGGGCCTCAGCCCCGGCACCCGCATGACCGACATCAAGCTCGACCGCGTGTTCATCGGCTCGTGCACCAACGGCCGGATCGAGGACCTGCGCGAGGTCGTCCGCATCGCCCGCGGCAAGAGGGTCAACGCCGGCGTCTACGCCATGATCGTGCCGGGCTCCGGTCTCGTAAAGGAGCAGGCCGAGGCTGAAGGGCTCGACGTGGTCCTTAAGGAGGCGGGCTTCGACTGGCGCGAGGCCGGCTGCTCCATGTGCCTCGGCATGAACCCCGACCAGCTGAAGCCGCGTGAGCGCTGCGCGTCAACCTCGAACCGCAACTTCGAGGGCCGGCAGGGCCGTTTCGGCCGCACCCACCTGGTGTCGCCGGCGATGGCCGCAGCGGCGGCGATTGCGGGCCACTTCGTGGACGTGCGGACGTTCAGGTGAGAGATGTGTCAGACCCGGCGCCTCGCCGAAGGCCGGGCGAAGGCTGGGGCTGACCTACAGAGCAGACGTAGGGCGGATCACGGTGAAGCCCGTCATCCGCCGTTCTCCCGACCAACAGTGGCACGACGGTCAATACTACAGTGCTTCACGTGGAGCATTACACTGACGCATAGATGGATAAAGACAGTCGAATGCCGTAAGCAGCCTAGATAGCTGACTCCGCGGAGCGCCGTTCAGGCTGCCTCCAGCCGCGCCAACCATGCGGAGCCGGGAGCCTTCCTTCTCGGGGAGCTGCGTTGTCACATGCCTGACGATGGCAGGCAGCCGTCCAAGACGATGTTGTCATCCCTCATGTGCGATAGTCAGCGTCTCCGGCACTGCGCTGTCGAGCGTCCGCATCACGATGCCGCCCCAAGGGTCGGGCGGCGATAGACGATCTGGTCACCTCTATGAACGCGCTATTGCGCGAGCTTGCCGAGCGTCTTGGGGCCGGCTACTCCTAATCCATCTTTCTGGGTCTTCAGCCGCTTCTGGAAGGACTCGATCGCTTTCTTCGTGTGCCCGTCGAATGTGCCTGTCACATCGACATTGATCGGGGCACCTGAGGCGTTCGCGCAACCGTTGCGCATGCATCCCAACATGCCGCCCGGCACCACGCCTGCTCCTATGCTGGTTGTCGCGAATCATGCGAATGAAATCCGATATCGCGCTCGGCTCGGTGTAGGGGGCTGGCCCGCATTTTCTGCCACTCGAGGGAATGCTTCATGGGACTGAGGGTGGCATCCGCAAGGCTGCGGCTCGGAGCCACGCTTGTCATGGTGCTGATGTTGGCCGCCGCCCCACACGCAGCGGACTACGATCTGCCGGAGCCCGATGTCTGGCCTGAGCAGGATGACAGGCATGACGGCAGGAAGTCGACCTGGGAGCTCAATACCTCCCTGACCTTCTACCGCTACCTCGAGTCGTTCCCGCGCGTCGACAGCGCACGCGCCTGCCGCAACAGATGCGCGAGCAACCGTCGCTGCACGGGCTGGACCTACTACGACGCCAACTTCAACGAGGCCGGGCGCTACTCCTACCGGCTCCAGCGCCTGTGCGTCCTCGGGGCCGGCGTCAAGAACAAGCAATCCGGCAACCGGCCAGGCCGCACCTCGGGAGTGCTGCTCGGCCGGTCATGACGGCGGCGGTTGAGCCACCGGCGCATGCAAGGCACGCGCCGTGAGGTTTTGACTGGTCGCTATCAGTTGCCGAACCAGCTCCACGGCCACTGCGAGGCGGTCTGCTGTGGCTGTTGCTTGGTCTTCCGGGTCGGCTCGGCCGGCCGCTTCTCGGTGCGCCGCTTCTTCTTGGCCGCCTTGGCATCCGGCGCGGCTGCGCCGGGAGGCCTCGCACCCGGCTTCGACCCGGTCTGACGCGCTTGCGTCTTGGACAAGCCCGGCTCCGGCCCATCGGCGCTCGCGGCCGCCAGACCGCCTTTGGCCCCGAAGGTGCTGGTGGACCACGGCTTCAGCGCCGGCCCCGGTGCTCCCCCTGGGGCGCCGGCCGTCTCAACCTGCCGCCCATCGAACGCGCCGTGCAGCGTGAAGGCAGCCAGAATCAGCCCGCTCGCCACCAGCAGCCCGCAAATAAGCAGCCTCGTTACCGACATGCCGCCTCTCCTCGACGCAAAAACGCCGGCAGCAAAACCCCGCACGTCGAAGGAACGACCGGAATGTGGAGTTTGTGCGACTTTGCCGGCGACACTATAAGGCGACACCATGAGAAGCTCGGCACCCGCTATCGTGCGGGAGCCCTTCCGCTGCCGGCACCATGACCCAAGACGCTTCTACGGTTGCGGCCCTTCTGGGCAAGTCGGCTCTCTTCGGGCCTCTGGAGCAGGCCGACCGCCTGGCCGTTGCGCGGCAGATGCTCAAGGTGGAGCTTGAGCCGCACCGGACCATCTTCAGCCGCGGCGATCCCGGCAGTCACCTCTACCTGGTGGCGGAAGGGCGCGTGCGCCTGTCCGTCTTCTCCGCCGACGGGCGGCTGCTCTCCTTCAAGCACGCCGGCGCCGGCGACGTGTTCGGCGAGATCGCGGCGCTGGGCGGCGGCCCGCGCTCGGCCGACGCCGTGGCGCTTACCCGCGTGGTGGTGATGACCCTGGCGGCGGAGCTGCTGAACCAGTTGATCGAGCGCAACCCCCGCGTGGCGCGAGCGGCGATTGCGTGCCTGTGCCAGCGGCTGCGCGAGACGAGCGCACAGGCCGAGACCATCGCGCTGCACCCGGTGGAGATGCGGCTTGCACGCTACCTGCTCGCGCGCGTGAAGCCGCCGGCGGCCGACACCCGCTGCTGCGGCCCGGCCACGGTCGACCTCAGCATCTCCCAGAGCGAGCTGGCCTCCCTGATCGGCGCCAGCCGGCAGAAGACCAACGCGGCTCTCGGCCTGCTCCAGGACGCCGGCGCCATCTCGCGCCAGGGCCGCGCCATGGTCTGCGATGCCCGCAAGCTTGCGGAGATCGCGTCGGCGGAATAGGGGGGCCCGAGAGATCTAAGCAGGGTCTCGGCGTGGGCCCAACGCGAGCCATCGCGAACGTCTGCCATCCCCCCGACCTGCCGAACATCGACTAGGGAAAGTGTGCCACTCGCGGACCTTCCGTGCCACCCATTGAGCAGTCAAATAGCGCCCGTTGATCGTGGCTTCTCAGTGTGCCACCCGAGGCTTCCTCGTTCGGCTCAATTCTATCCCTTTGGCGATTAGCTCATCCGTCGTCCAGTTACGAGTAAGCCAGATCGCCAAAGCTGCACCCGAAAAGTGCCACCAACCACGATCTCGCAAATTCTTCACGTTGTGCGACCTAGCTACCATCTCCGCCAGTCCAATGCCGCGTGGTAGGTAGTCACCACACCTTCGCGTTCCGGCGGCAGAGCACCGCAGCATGGCCCACGGGTACGAATAGGGGGACATCGGCTCAACTCGAATCGGCATTGGTTCCCGGAGCTGGCGCCACAAAGCGTCTGCGTCTTCGGCTGCGAACGTTGCCTGCAATGCATGAGATGGGCGCCCAACGATCTTAGTCAGTGCAAACCAGTATAAGACCTGCGGACCCAAGACCATCGCCACAAGCACCGTACAAATTGCAGCGCCCGCGATGCGGCGCACCCATTTCAACATCCCTATGTTCCCCTTACCGTAGGACGTTGTCGCCACTGCGACAGCGCATGATCGACGACACGGCCTTCCGCAACATGTCTCTGACCACGCAGAAGGTCTACGGCTACGTGGTCGCCTTCGCGTGGTTTCGCCGGCAGTCGATGTTAAGCAATAGGCAGTCCGCCGAGAAAGAAATGTCTGTTTCAGGTCAACTTTGCCCGTGCAATCAACGGGGTCCGACGAGAATGCCCTGAGAGCAGACGCGCAGGCATTCCGGTTCAAGTGTCGGTCCGGCTCGTAAATTCTGCTTGCGTCGCCGTTGCCCGGCCTCGCATCTGCCCTGTTGCCCCCTGCCGCCTCGCTGCTAGAGTGTCACCTGGGTGACAATCAGCACTAGGTCGGTGGCAACAGCGCATGACTTCCTCGGCGCCTCCGCAGCCGCCGGCCGAGCGCCGGGCGCTTACCATCATGTTCTGCGACATGGTGGGCTCGACGGCGCTGTCGGCCCGGCTGGACCCTGAGGACCTGCGCGACGTGCTGGCCGCCTACCAGCGGCTTGCCACCGAGATCGTGCAGGCCGCCGGCGGCCGCATTGCCCGCTACGAGGGCGACGGCGTGCTGGCCTACTTCGGCTATCCGGCGGCGTCGGAGGCGGATGCGGAGCGCGCCGTGCGCGCCGGCCTGGAGCTGGCGCACCGGATCGGCGCCGAGAGCATCGCCGGGGAGCGGCTCAGCGTGCGCGTGGGCATCGCCAGCGGCGTGGTCATTGTCGGCGAGCTCATGCGCTCGCACGCCGCCGACAACCCGCCGGTCGTTGGCGAGCCCCCCAATCTGGCGGCGCGGCTGCAGGCGCTGGCCGAGCCGGGGGGCGTCGTCATCGCCGAGGGCACGCGCCGCCTGACCGGTGGGTTGTTCGAGTACCGCGACGGCGGCGCGCGCGCCCTGGAGGGCTTCGCCAGCCCGGTCCAGGTCTGGCACGTGCTCGGCACCAGGAGCACCACCCGCTTCAGGGCCCTGCGCTCCCCGTCGCTGCCGCTCATCGGGCGCGAGGCGGCCATGGCGAGCCTGCTCAAGCTGTGGGGGGCGGCCGAGAAGACCGAGGGATGCACGGTGCTGGTCTCGGGCGAGCCCGGCATCGGCAAGTCCCGCCTGGCGCTGGAGCTGGCGGGGCACGTCCGCCGCCGGCGGGCGACCGTGCTGCGCTTGCAGTGCTCGCCGCACCATCAGAGCAGCATGCTGCACCCGGTGCTGGAGCGCCTGCAAGG
>JBAPMW010000629.1:0-6374 GCA_049278815.1 Hyphomicrobiaceae bacterium | reverse complement strand
GGCAAGGGCTTCAGAACGGTCAAATGTACCTCAGTACGCTGCCTGAGGAATGATGCGGAACCGCAGTCGCGCGCACGGTGTGGGTCAACGATTGGCCAAAGCACGAGAAAGCGGCATGAGGATGATCAATCCGACGATCGCGACGACGATCACCATCACGACCACCCGGGGATCGCTGAAGCTCTGACTCCCTACCACCAGTGCAGCGGCAATGTTGCGCTGGGCAGTACCCAATGCCAGGACCCGCCTCGTGTCGTTGCCTGGTCCCCCCAGCAACCACCCAATGGCAAAACCTAGAGCGATGAACAGAAGGCCAGCGAGGATGCCCCGCGTGCCGAAGACTTCCAGAACCTTGTCGATGTTCGCTGCCGTGATCGGCAATACCAGCAGGATGAGGCTGAGGTTGGAAATCCGGTCAAGCACGGGCTTCACCCGTGCAGCCAATTCCTCATAGCGCGACTTCAGGGCAAGCCCGATGCCGAGCGGCAGCAGCATGAGCAGGACGAGTGACTGCGCGATCTTCGCCGGATTGACCGCAACACCCGGTAGCAGGAGCGGCAGCACCACCGGCAGATAACCGACTGTGACAACCATCAAGCACCATTGTGCCGACCGCAAAGGGGAGGTTGCCTTTGGCAAGCTCAGCCAGCTTCGGCAGGAATGGCGCGCCGGCCGCACATCCGAGCAGCAGCATGCCAACGCCCAGCGGTTGGTCGAGTCGGAGTAAGGTCGACAAGGCGTAGGCGCAGAGCGGCATCAGGACAAAGTTAGACAACAGCGCGAACACGACTAGCTGCGGATTTCGCAGCGGCTGAATGATTTGAGAGATACTGAGCCCGACGCCCATCGCCAGCATGCTTGAAATCACAAAGGCGAGCATGGCGATCGTCGACGCCTTGCTCAAAAGGTCCATTAACATCGGCGCCTCCAGCATCGGGGTTGGAGCGGGCTCGCGCGCCTGGCGACGATTTCGCCATCCTTGTCTCGAAGCGCTCGGAGCTCACATCGCGTGAAGGTGTTCATTTCATCAAGGCGAGATTCCGCCAGAAGCTCTCCAGGCTATCCGTGCCGCCGAAGAGCGTGGTGAAGTTTGTGGAGTCCACGAGCACGATGTCTCCGACGCGCTGCTTGTTCGGCGGCATCCAGAGCAGGCAGTTGAGCTCGGTGTTGCCGGCAGCGGTGAAGGGGTGCGGACGATCGGGATCAATGGGCTGGCGCGCCAGCAGACGGATCGACTTGCTGTCCTTTTCAGTAATCTCGTAGTGCGGCAAGTGTGGGTGAAAATTCAATGTTGGAACGTTCTTGAGGAGGCCCAGCTTGTCAAGGTCCCTGAATGCCGTGAGCGGCGCGATCTCCTTCGTGCCTTTGATGAGCGCCGGACACAGTCCGTAGGTATTGTGCACCGGCACATCGAGCGCCTTCATCAGCGAACGGGTATACTGCCCGAAGCGTTGCTGGCGCGGCACGAGTCTGTCGCCATGATGAAGATATTCCATCTGCCGCTGCTTGAGGTCCTCTGTGAAGCCGACATCGTGATGCGGAGCGAGCAGTAGACAGGTGCCTTCGCGCTTGAGCCACTGGCGGATGGCTGCAACTTCCTCCGGCGCAGCCTCCTGCTCGGAAAGAAGGTGGTCCAGCCCGAACACCAAGAGCGTGTCCGTGTCGGCCAAAATCCGTTCGTCGATTGGTAGCTTGTAGCCGGCCTGGTCGATGCGCTGGAACACAGCAACCGGGTGGCCGGTGGCTTCGCCGGCGGTTTGCTGGAAGCTGAGAGTCGAGCGGTGGAACAGCTCCAACGTGCCGGCGATCCCCTGGAGGAATTGCGCAGCGCTCCACTCCGGCGTCTCGTAGGCCGGCCATAGCACAGTGCGGACTTCGGTCATCGTCGAGAAGCGATTCTCCATCGCCGCTGGATCTCGCTGGGATTCCCACGGGTAACTCCACGTCCAGTAGATGCTCAGGCGGCGTTTGCCCGTGTATTTGCGAGGGATGTGGTTTTGGTTGTAGGTGCGTGCTGAAGTTGGTGCGCTCATGGCTGTTGCCTTGCCTCTTTTTCGTTCCCTCAGTGATGCCAAGTGCCCTCTGCCTGGTGTGCTTGCCAACTCATCTTCAGATTGAGTTCGCGTGCCGCGCTGGCTGCTACGCGAGCCAGGATTCCTGCGTAGGTAGGAAACGAGAGTGGAATACGAGCCAAGTCGTCCGCCCGCATGTTCGCCGCGATGGCTATCGCCGCCACCTGGGTGATCTCCACTGCCCGTTCGCCAACAACGTGGCAGCCCAACATCGTGCAGGTCGTGCGATCGACAATCAGCTTGCAGAAACCTATTTTGCGCCCGTCAATGATTGTTCGTGTCGTTGAGTCGAAGCGTACGACCGCGACCACGACTTCGTGTGTTTCACGGGCCTCTGCTTCGGTGAGGCCCACGTGGGCATACTCCGGGTCCGTGAAGCTGCCGATAGGACTCACCGGGTCCCCAGTCGTTATCGTCGGACCTCGCACGGCGTTGGTAGCCGCCACAAAGCCGTCCTGTATCGCCTGCGGGACCAGCATCTGGCGACCGGTAATGTCCCCAGCGGCGAAGATGTGGGGCGTTGAGGTCCGCAGATACCCATCAACCTTCACGAACCCCCGATGATCGGTCTCGACGCCTGCCGTATCGAGGCTCAGCCCTGCAGCATCGATGACCCAGCCCACCGCCACGACCGCAAGTGTCGCCTCGGCGCTGTGCCGCTCGCCGCTCTTGGAGAAGTTCATTCGCACCCCCGTCGGGGTCTTCTCGAAGGACTCGACCGTGCCGAAGTTCTCATGCACCACGATGCCCGACTCTCGGAAAGCCGCCGAAACCGCTACCGATACATCTTCATCCTCGCTCGGTAGGATGCGTGGGCCTGTCTGGAAGAGCTGGATTCGTGACCCATATGCGTTGAAAATCGAGGCGACCTGTACCCCCGTTGCCCCAGCGCCAACGACCAGCATCGACGGCGATACGGAGGTTAAACGCCAGGCGTCACTATGGGTACTTGCCAACTCGAAGCCGGGGACCGTGAGCCGCCGGCTCACGCCGCCAGTGCAAACGATGATCTTTTCAGCCTGAAGGCGTAGGCCGCCCTCGGTTTCGATGGTGTGCTGGTCGGCGAAGCGTGCAACGCCAGCGTGCTCGTGGACGGTCACTCCCAGGGAGTCGATCTGCTGGCGCAAGGAAGAATGCGCACGCGCGTCCTTGATGACCTCGCGCACGCGCGTGAGCAGCCGGCGATAATCCAGCACCGGCTTGCTCACGCAGATGCCGTATTGACCTAGCTGTCGAGCTTCGCGGATCAGGCGGGCTGCATGGGCTAGGGTCCGCACTGGAACTGGTCCGTCGTTGGCTGCCATACCGCCGAACTCAGCACGAGTTACCAGCATGGTACGCGCGCCCAGGTCCGCAGCGCGGAGGGCGGCTAGTACACCCGCGGGTCCGGCGCCAATAACGATGATGTCGATCATGTCTGGCTATCTCGACGATCAACGGGACCCATTCAATGTCGCGAGGTATCGGAGCGCCTTGATGCCGGGGAGAAAGGAGTAGGCGCCGCCTCTCACGGTGGTGAAGGCCGGCAAGCCGGTGATTTTTCTTCGGATTGGCCGCTTGGGAATTTTGTATTCGAGCGTGCCGTCCTGCGCGCCGATGATCGGGTCACGTTCGTTGCCGAGCTCGTGGAAATTCCTGTCGTTTATCCAGACGTTTTGCGCGAATTCGTACTGCCGAATGAGGCTTGCGCAGATCACGAAAGCGGCGATGCCGCGCTCCGCGCCGTCCTCCGGCGCGTCCTCCGGCAGATGGGGTCCGTAGGTGGCGCCGCGACGGATCATGCGGCGGCGATTCATGTTCGCGGCGGTATCGCGGGGATTCATGCGGCGCACGTGCGAGCCGAGCGGAACCGCATAGCCATGCGGGTCCATCTGCTTGTAGTTGAAGTCGTTGTTCCGTTGCAGATCAGCGCCTAGCGCGGGATCGTCTTTGTCGGGAGCTAGCACGAGCGGCGCGCCGCTTCGCCAGCGGCCCATCAGCTTCGCCGCCAAAAATTCCTGCTCCTCGGGAGTTTGGCCATGCTGACGCAGGAAGTCCCGAAACTTGCCCACATGCTCCTCCATGCGGCGATAGGCCATGTAGGAATACCTATGCCCTTAGTTCCGGCACAATCGTGAGTTAGCGATGGCACAACAAGGAGTTGGGCCATGACGCAGCATAGAGCCGACGATCTGTGGCGCGATTTCCCCAAGACGGCTACGGAGTTTGAGGCGCGGTTCGCGACCGAGGAGGATTGCCGCGCCTATTGGATCGAGGCACGGTGGGGCGGCAATCCGACCTGTGCGCGCTGCCAGAGCGTGCGGGTGTGGACGATCCGGGCGGGCACAACGTTCGAGTGCGCCGACTGCGGCCATCAGACGAGCCTGACCTCGGGCACGGTTCTGGAGAAGACGCGTAAGCCCTTGAAGACGTGGTTCCGCGCCGTGTTCGAGATCTCGACGCGCCGCACCGGCATCTCGGCCATGGACCTGATGCGCATCATGGGGTTCGGCTCGTACAAGACGGCCTGGACCTGGCTGCACAAGCTGAGGGCGGCGCTGGTGCGGCCGGAGCGCGAGCCGCTCGGCCCTTTCGTGCAGATGGACGAGGCACTGGTGGGGGGAAAAGGCGGCCCGCACAAGGAGTTGGTGCTGGTGGCGGCGGAAGCCGACGGACGCGTGCGCCTCGCCCACGCCGAGACCAACGATAGGGCCACGCTCAAGCGCTTCGCCGACGGGCAGATCGCGGCCGACGCGCGGGTGGTGACGGACGGGCTCGCCAGCTACGACGGCGACAGCCTGGGCGAGCGACCCTACGAGAGGGTCGTCCAGACCAACGCCGCTCAGCGCGAGAACGACACCCTGCAGGTGTGCCACTGGACGATCTCGCTCTTGAAGCGCTGGCTGCTTGGCACGCATGCGGGCGCTGTCGGCGACAAGCACCTTCAGGCCTATCTCGACGAGTACGCCTTCCGCCACAACCGCCGCAAGACCAACGGCGTGGGCCGGATCGCGGCACGCGTCATCGAGCAGCTCGTGGCGCGTCAGCCGTTGACCATGCGATCACTGATCGACGACACCCGGCGCTGTCGATGGTTTCGCCAACCGGAACTAACGGCATAGGTATGCCATGTATTCCATCTGAGGTAATGCAGCTTGAGCACGGCGAGGATGTCAGGCTGACTGGCCACCGCCTTCTCGATGTTCTTGGCGTATTCGTGGAAGACCGGTTCCCTTCCGGGAATGATTTTCGCGATGATAGAGAAGCCATGCCTATCCGCTTAACTCAGGTTTGTTCCAGCGGTTTTGATGCGAACCAGCGGCTGCGCACCGTGTCTCTCACGAGCGACTTCATCGTCAGCGGTGCACGCACGACGAGCTGCTCGATGACTCGGGCCGCGATGCGCGCAACGCCGTCGGTCTTGCGCCGGTTGTGGCGGAACGCGAACTCGTCGAGGTAGGCCTGCAGGTGCTTGTCGCTCACCGCGCCTGCGTGGGTGCCCAGCAGCCATCGCTTCAACAACGAGATCGTCCAATGGCAGGCCTGCACGACGTCGTTCTCGCGCTTCTCGGCCTTGCTCTGAACAACCGCCTCGTGCGGCCGCTCGCCGAGGCTCTTGGCGCTGTAGCCGGCATGCCCGTCGCTGACGACCGTGGCATCGTTGGCGATCTGGCCATCGGCGAATGCTTTCAGCGTGCCGGCATCGTTATTGTCAGCGTGGGCGAGACGCACCCTGCCGCCCGCCTCCGCTGCGACCAGAACCAACTCCTTGTTCGGACCGCCTTTTCCTCCGACCAGCGCCTCGTCGACCTGGACGAAAGGGCCGAGCGGCTCGCGATCAGTACGCACGAGCGCCGCACGCAGCTTGTGCAGCCACGTCCACGCCGTCTCGTAGGAGCCGAAGCCCACGATGCGCTGCAGGTCCTTGGCCGAGATGCCGGTGCGGCGTGTCGAGATTTCGAAGATGGCGCGGAACCACACCTTGAGCGGCTTGCGCGTCCTCTCCAGAACCGTGCCGGAGGTGAGGCTCGTCTGGTGGCCGCACTCGGCACACTCGAACAGCCGGCCGCCGCGTGTCGACCATACCCGCGTCGAGCCACACTTCGCGCACGCCGGCATGTCGCCCCAGCGCGCCTTGAACCAGTAGGCGCGGCAGTCCTCCTCGGAGGCGAACCGCGCCTCGAACTCGGTCGCGGTTCTCGGGAAATCGCGCCACAGATCGTCCGATGTCTGCGTATGGTGCGGTGAAGCCGATGCCATGGGTCCAGTCCTCCTGGACCTTCAATGGCTTACGATTGAGCCGGATTTAAGGAGATAGGCATG
>JBAPMW010000628.1:0-1619 GCA_049278815.1 Hyphomicrobiaceae bacterium | reverse complement strand
GTAACAGGGGCAAAACGGCGGGCGGGAGTGTGACCGGCGAGGGATTCACAGCCGACTCGAAGTGTGCGAGTCGGCTTGGCCCATGGCCGAATCACCCAGCATCGATGGGGCTGGCCTCGACGAGCTGAAGACGTTGCTGGTGCAGGCCCTGGAGGACAATGCCCGCCTCAAAGCCGAGAACGCCGAGCTGCGTGACGAGATTGCGCGGCTGAAAGGCCTCAACGGTTGTCCGACGATCAAGCCCAACAGGCCGAGCGGCATGGAGCAGGCGACGGGGTCTGCGAAGGGCCAGCGTCGCAAGCGGCGCCGTGGCGCCAAGCGAGCCAAGGTGACGATCACCGACACCACCGTGATCAAGGCCGGAGGCCTGCCCGAGGGCGCCCGCTTCAAGGGCTACGAGGAGTTCCTGGTTCAGGACCTGATCATCAGGCCGGTGACCACGCTCTACCGCCGCGAGCGCTGGCAGCTGCCGGACGGCAGAAGCATCGTGGCGCCGCTGCCGGGCGGCGTCACGAGCCACTTCGGTCCCGAGCTGAAGCGCTTCGTGCTCGCTCAGTATCATCAGGGCCAGAGCACGATCCCGCGTCTTCTGGCCATGCTCGACGGCTTCGGCATCGACATCTCCAAGCGCCAGCTCGTGCGGCTGCTGATCGCCGGCCAGACGACCTTCCTCGACGAGGCCAACGCCGTGCTGCGCACCGGGCTCCAGACGGCGAGCTGGATCACCGTCGACGACACTGGCGCCCGCCACAAGGCCAGGAACGGCTTCTGTACTCATATCGGCAACGATCGCTTCGCCTCGTTCACGACCACAGGCTCGAAGAGCCGGCTGAACTTCCTCGAGCTGCTCGGCGCCGGGGACACGACGCATCTCGTCAACGATGCGGCCGTCGCCTACATGCGCGCGCACAACCTGTCGGGCAAAGTCATCGCCCAGCTCACGGGCCATGCGACGCGCTCACTTGCCGACCGCGCGGCCTGGACGGCGCATCTCGATGCGCTCGGCATCGGCGCGCTCGCGGTGACGCCCGATCCCGTGCAGATCGCCACCGAGGCGGCGCTGTGGGGCGCCATCAGCGAGCGGGGGCTGCTGGGACATACTGTCATCGTCTCCGACGGCGCCGGCCAGTTCAACGTCGGCCGACATGCCGCCTGCTGGGTGCACGCGGAGCGCCTCGTCTACAAGCTCGACGCCTTCACCGAGGCGCGGCGCATGGCCAAGGAGACGATCCGGGCCCGCATCTGGGTGCTCTACGCCGACCTCAAGGCCTACGCCGAGGCGCCGACCGCCGCCGCCAAGGCGGAGCTCGCGACCCGCTTCGATGCCATCTTCACGAGCAAGACCGGCTTCGCCCTGCTCGACCGGCTGCTGCAGCGGCTCCATGCCAAGAAGGCCGATCTGCTGATGGTGCTGGAGCAGCCCGACGTGGCGCTCCACACCAACGGCTCGGAGAGCGACGTCCGGGTCCACGTCACGCGCCGCAAAGTCTCCGGCGGCACCCGCTCGGACGCCGGCCGCGATTGCCGTGACGCCTTCCTCGGCCTGATGAAGACCTGCCTGAAGCAGGGGGTCCGCTTCTGGGATTACCTCGGTGCCCGCCTCGCCGTCCCCAGCGCCG
>JBAPMW010000627.1:0-5408 GCA_049278815.1 Hyphomicrobiaceae bacterium | reverse complement strand
CCATCACGGCCGCGTCGCTACGGGTCGTCGAGCGGCGCACGATCTACACCCATCCAGGGACCGGCGCGGAGACGCAGGTCTTCACGATTGTGCGCCAAGATCGCAACGAGCCGCTAACTCTCGGCGACGCCCTTGACCAGGGCGCCAAGCGCGGTTGCCGACTGCTCGTCAATGGCAAGTCGCACCGCGCAGCAGTGCAGGTCCCGTCACCAAGCGTCATGCTCGACGACGGCACCGTCGAACGCCGCGTGCGTCTGGTCCGGCCCCTCGAACGCACACCGCTCTCGGTCGATGCGCTGCCGTCAACGGCTTGGCGGGTGGCCGACCCGGAGGCGTTTGCCACCGCCTGGGAGACGGAGGTGGCCCAGCTCCCCGCTTTCCGCGAGAGCATGTTCCACGTCGTCACCGGGCTCCTGTTGCCGATCTGGCGGCAGCTGCCGAACGACGGCGGCCATGTCTACCGCCTCCAGACGGACGACGGCGAGCGCGTCATCGGCCGCCAGGTGTCTCCGGCCTGGGTCGCAGCGGCCTGTGCGACGGGACCCAACCTGTCCCCCGAGGATGCCTTCGCCGCGCTGATGGGCCGCCGCACGATCCTGCACCTTGCCGACGGGCTGGAGCTCCGGCGCGTCAAGGTGATGAACGTCCACCGCATCGAGCTCACCGGCTTCACAGGCGCGATGCGGGAGCGCCTTACCGCCTACGGCCTGTTTCACGAGATCATCGCCTGGAAGCTCAGGATGTTCGTGCCGACAGATGCCCATGGCGTCGAGGTGCTTGCCAAGCTCATGGAGCGTTACCATTTCCAGCGCGTCGCCGATCGCGAGGTTGCGTAGCATGAGCCGCGATGACGCCTCCGAGGTCGCACGCCGCCTTGCGCAGAATGCGGAGGCTGTGTGCCGCCACTACCTTTCCAACGGCCGACGCGAGCGACGCATCTGGCGCGTCGGCGATGCAGACAACACGCCGGGCCGCAGCATGGCGGTCCGCCTCAGTGGGCCGGACAGTGGTCCAGGTGCCGCGGGGCACTGGACCGAAAATGTTGCGGCGAGAGTTATGTTGCGGATTTGCGATTGGGTGCTGTCTCAGGGCCGATTGGCGACTTCTACGCAACATAATGCCAGCGCGCGGGAGGTTGCGTGATGCCCCGTGACGCGTCCGAGCTGGCGCGCCGCCTCGCCCGCGATGCCGAGGCGGTCTGCCGCTATTACCTGTCCAACGGGCGGCGCCAGGGCCGTTACTGGACGGTGGGCGACGTTCGCAATGCGCCCGGCCGGTCGATGTTCGTCCGGCTCAGCGGACCGGAATCCGGTCCCGGCGCCGCCGGGCATTGGACCGATGCGGCCTCGTCCGAATATGGCGATCTCCTGGACGTGATCCGCGAGAGCTGCGGCTTCATGGACTTCCGCGATGTCGTCGATGAGGCACGACGCTTTCTGAGCCTGCCCCGCGCGGAACCGCGCCCAAAACCCGTGCGCACACCCGTCCCCGCCGGATCGCCGGAAGCGGCGCAGCGGCTGATCGCCATGTCGCAGCCGATCCGCTGCACGCTCGTCGAGACCTACCTGTGCCATCGCGGCATCGAGATTGTGCACGATGCGGGCGCGCTGCGGTTTCATCCGCGCTGCTACTATCGCCCGGACGACAGCTCGCCGACCGAAGCCCGGCCGGCGATGATCGCCGTCGTCACCGATCTTTCCGGCGCCATCACCGGGGCTCATCGCACCTGGCTTGCGCCGGACGGCTTCGGCAAGGCGCCGGTCGCCACGCCGCGGCGCGCCATGGGCCACCTCCTTGGCCATGCCGTCCGTTTCGGCGCGGCCGACGACGTCCTCGCTGTCGGCGAAGGCATCGAGACGATGCTGTCGCTGCGCTGTGCGCTACCCGCCATGCCGATGGCCGCCGCGCTCTCGGCCAACCACCTTGTCGCCCTTCTGCTCCCGCCGACGCTGCGTCGGCTCTACATCGCGCGCGACGCCGATGCCGCGGGGGACATAGCGCTTGCGGCATTGACCGAACGGGCCGAAGCGGCTGACATCGAGGCGCTTGCCCTGTCTCCGCGGACGGGCGACTTCAACGAGGACCTGCGTGCGTTCGGCCTCGACGCAATGCGAGCGGCACTGCGCATCCAGTTCGCCCCGCAGGATGCCGTTCGCTTCTTGCGCCAGGCAACGGCCAAGCCAGGGTGACAGATCCGGTTCAGGACTGTGCCGGCCGATCCGGCTGCCTACACCAGACAAAGCCGCGTCGGCCTTCGAAAGGGCGATCGCTGTGGGGCGTCCACCACTGAGAGAATGAGTGCTCGGCGGAGGACGTCGCAATGGCCCCCTGACTCACAAGGCTTTCAAGAAGGCCATGAGATCCTTGTCCGATTTCCAAGATCGGCTGGCTCACGCTTCACCGACATCGCAGAGGGCCACGGCTTTGGCCTTCAACTTGAGATCAATCTCGGCATAGATGTTAGTGGTGTTGATAGACACGTGGCCGAGCCAGGCTCGAACCGTATTGATGTCCACGCCCGCAAGGACGAGGTGGCACGCCGTCGTGTGCCGAAGCACGTGAGGGGTTATCGCCCTGCCGTTCATGGACGGCACGCGGGCGGCGCAGCGCTCAACAAGCCGATAGACGCCGAACCGTGTGAAGGGCTTGCGCAGCCTGCTGTGGAACACGACCCCCTCAGCTCCACGGGTGCTGATCAGGTCCACCAACACGCGCTCGGTTTCCGGCCATAGCGGGCATTGGCGCGTCTTTCCGCCTTTCCCATGCAGGGTCGCGAGAGCATGGCCGTCGCGATGACCGACATGCAGGTCGCTCACTTTCAGCTGGATCGCTTCGGAAACACGCGCGCCGGTATTGTAGAGGAACAGAAGCAGGGCGTATTCGCTCTGCCCGCGCGGCGTCTTTCGGTCGGGAACCTTGAGCATGGCATCCATCTCCGCCTTGGTGAGCCAGCCGACCGGCTGCGGCATGCCCTTCTTCGGAGGAATGGCGCGGATGTGACCGCACCATTCGACTTGGGCCGGATCGCGGCTGCCGACGAAGCGGGCGAAGGCCCGGATTGCCGCCAGCCGTTGATTGCGCGTCTGGATGGAGCACCCGCGTTTTTCTTCAAGATGCGCGAGGAACAGCAGTATATTCCGGGACGTAAGGTCGGCGACTGCCAGTCGGTCCACCGGCTTGCGCAGCTTACGGCTGACGAACGGCAGCAACAGGTTGAAAGTGTCCCTGTAGCTCTTCCGGGTATTGCGGGCGAGATTGCGCTCGGTAACGATGTGCTCGCCGAGAAAGCGCCGGAGCCAGGGGCCGAGCGTCACAATGTCAGGCATCGCTCCCTCCACGCGCATAGCGTTCGAAGCGTGACGAGGCCTGCTGCAGCAACTCCGGCGTCATCGACAGATAGACCTTCGTGCCTTCCAGGTCGGCGTGACCGAGAAAGGTGGAAAGCATCGGCAGCAGTCGCTGCACATCGCAGCCCTCGCGGTACCAGGCGGTCAGCCTGTGAACCGCGAAGCTGTGCCTCAGATCGTGCAGGCGCGGCACCGATCGCCCGCCCGGCCTGCCACCGACGCCCGCGATCCGCCGCAGGGCGTCGAATGCTTCCTGAACGGTGCTGCTGGCGAGTGCCGTTCCGTTTCGGTTGGCCAGAAGGTAGGAATGATCGCCCTGCGGAAGGCTGCTGCGGCGGCGCAGGCGCACATAGATTTTGAGCACCGCTGCAAGCTGCCGCCCGATCGGAACCAGGCGGCTCTTGTAGAACTTCGTCGCACGAATGGTCAGGAGTGATTCTTGCAGATCGAGATCCGCCAAGGTAAGGCGCGTCGCCTCACTGAAGCGCAACCCGGCCCCATATAGCAGGACAAGCAAAGTCCGGAATGTGACCGCGTCCAGTTGCCGGGCGCCGCGCCGGCTGATCGCCACGGTCGCATGATCGAAGAGCCGTTGCAGTTCGTCGCGCGAGTAGATGTACGGTCGCGGCCGGGCTGGCGATCTCGGTTCGTTGTCCGGCAGCGGCGACCGGCTTGCATGATCTCGGCTGATCGCATAGCGCCAAAAGCCGTCAAGAGCGTAATACTTGTTCTCGCGGTACCGGGTCAGCGGACCCTTGCCCGCCAGATAGGCGAGTACCTGTGCCTCAGTGACCGCATCGCAGGCTGCATGCCCGTCGGCGCATCCGAGAAAGCGACGTAGAACTCTCGCCTCGGACGTGAACTTGGCACCATGGGCCTGCCGCCAGAGAATGTACTGCTCGATTGCCTCACGCAGCATCATGCCAGACCCCCCAAGTCGAGGGCCGCCACCTCGCGCAGCGCGGCGAGATTGACCTTGGCGTAGATCGCGGTGGACGACGGGTCCCGGTGCCCGAGAAAATCCCCGATCACCTTCATCGACATACCCTTGTCGAGAAGATGCTGGGCTGTCGCGTGACGCAGCGCGTGTGTGCCGCGCGGGCCGGAGGTTATGCCGATGCGATTGAGTCGGTCGCGAACCAGCTTTCCTAGAGTCTTGCGCGTGAGCGGCCGGACCGGCGCGGACAGCGTGAAGAAGAGGCTACGCCCGAACCCTGATGGGCGAACTTCACGTACGTAGGCGATGATGGCATCTCCGACCGCTCGCGATAAGGGGTAGGAGTGTGTCCGGCCGGGCTTGGGGCAGCGGACCCTGAGTATCTCATTCTCCCAGTCGAGATTGTCCAGCTGCAAGCCCGCAACCTCTCCGGCTCTCAGCCCATACGCGATGAACAAGAGCAGTATCGCTCGGTCTCTCTTGTCTGCGGGCCGGCTGCCTTTGGTGGTGGCGAGCAGGCGCAGGACATCCTCCCGCTTCAGCCCCTTCGGCACACCCTCGTCCCGCATGAACCGCGGTGGCATGATCCCGTTGGCCATGCCGGGCGTGCATAAGCCGCGCGTCTCGGCAAACCGAAAGAACGCGCGAAGACGCTGGGCGTAATCGTGCATCGCCCGCCGGCCACAGGTTCCTCGCGCCTTCTTGTGGTTTATGGCCTCGTCGATGTCGACGATCCTGGCCGAAGCCAAAGGAATGTCAGTTGCGGCAAGCCAGTGGAAGAATTGATCGGCAGCGGCTCGGTAGTCTCGAATCGTCTCTTCGGACAACCCGCGCTCACTGCGCATCCACGCTTCGTAGGCATCAGCTTCGGCCTCGTTGCGATGGCGGGCCTTGTCTGCTTCGTCGAGCCAGCCAAGGAAGCGCAGCCATCGGACCGCGTGTTTGACAAAGCGTGATCTCGCCTTGGGTGACGCCGACCGCTCACACCTACGTGCCTTCGGCTGCGACCAGATTGCGGTCACGGCCTCGATCTGTGAAAGAGGCACTCTGATGCCATCTTTCAGGTTCAGAAGGCGCACCAAGCTCAATTGATCATTGGCGCATTTCCGTAAGGTCGCCCGCCT
>JBAPMW010000626.1:0-2998 GCA_049278815.1 Hyphomicrobiaceae bacterium | reverse complement strand
CCCCTAACCCCTCCCCACAAGGGGGAGGGGGATCCCGTTGTGCTCTTGGTGAGGGAGGCGCCTTCACCGACTGGCGCCCTGAGCAACGGCAGCTCGGCACAAAGCTCGGGCAGGATCTCGCCGAAGCGCCCGGCCGCCGCCCGATAGGCTGCCGCCACGGCCGCCAGCTCGCCCCAGGCGCGTAGGACCACGTCAATGGGGCCGTGCGACAGCCGCAGCCGGCCGCCCGACAGCTCTCGAACCTGCGGACGATCGGCGTGCATAACCATTATCCTCCGATCCCGTAGGTCGGGTCAGCGCGCAGCGCGTAACCCGACATGACAGGGGTCTGAGCACGGTGGGTTACGGCCTTCGGCCTGACCCGCCCTACAGGCCACGGGCGATCAGCGTGCATGCCGTCAACCTCCAAGCCGGCCGAGAAGGGCCAGGAGCTGCCTGGCCTCCTCGGCTGTGAACGGGCGGAGCGTCTCGCGCGAAACCTCGGCGGCCACCGCCTTCATGCGCAGGGTTGCCCGACGGCCTGCCTCCGTCAACTCCACCATCACCAGCCGCGCATCGTCAGGCTCCGGCGACTGGGCGACGAAGCCCTGCTTCATGAGGCGGTTGATGACGCCCCAGACGGTGGCTGGGTCCATCGCCGTCAGCCGGCCCAGCTCGTTCTGCGGCACCCGGCCGGCATCGTCGAGCTTGGCCAGCGCCGCGAACTGGGTGGGCGTGACGCCGAACTCGCCCATCACCGCATTGAAGATGCCGGTCGCCTTCTGATGCGCCCGGCGCAGCACGAAGCCGATCTGCGCCTCGAGGCGGTAGCGCTCCGGATCGTCGAGCCGGCGCTGCGCGCCGTTGCGTCCTGGCGCTGTGACCGTCATCGCTTCGCTCCATCGCCGGGTGCGAACGGCCACGGGTTGTCGCCGCGCCATGCCTCGATTCGCGCCTCGGGGGCGACCGCCTTCAGGACGTCCGCAATCGACACGGCATCGCCGACATGGCCGCCAAGCCGCTCGTACAGCGCGGCCGGCAAGGTGAACTCGATGGGCGCCACCAGCGCCGGCGTCGGCACGTAGCCGAAGGAGCCCCTGGGCATGTGCGCCACGTCCACCATCACCGTGATGCCGCCCCCCGGCCACACATAGACAGGCGCGCCGCCCATGGTGACGCGCGTCTCCCCCGCTGCCACCGAGCGCGTCAAGAGCACCGGGTTCTCCGTCACGCCCGCCCGCAGCGAGCCGCCGGCGCCCGCCACGAACAGGACGGTGCACAGCGACGGCTCGCAGTTCTCGCCGATACGGTCCACCACGCGGCGCACCGCCTCTGGCATCTCGGTGGGCACAGGAACCAGGTTGTCGTCGAGCACGCAGTAGAGCGCGTCCTCGCCGGTGGTGGAGGTCATCAGCAGGCGCAGGCCGGGGCGGGCGACCTTGGGGTCGATCCTCTGGATGATCTGCAACGGGTCGCTGATGTCGGTGCCGCCCCAGCCCAGGCCGGGGTTGGCGACCTGGAAATAGCGGCCCGGCGTCGAGCGGCGCCCGCGCACGCGGATGCCGGCCGGGGGCATGTCGAGCACCCGGCCGGCCTGGTGCTCCGTCAGCACGCCGGTGATGTGGTCGTCCACCACGATCACCTCGTCCACGTGCCCGAGCCACTGCCTGGCGAAGATGCCGACGGCGGCCGACCCGCAGCCGACGCGCATGCGCCTCTCCGGCTGGCCGTCGACGAGGGGGGCCTGGGCCGCCTGCACGACCACCTCGTGCCCGCCGTCGATGGCGAGCGTCACCGGCTCGCCTGCGCACAGGCTCAGAAGCGTCTCGCAGGTGACGGTGCCTTCCTTCTTGGTGCCGCCGGTCAAGTGCCGCACGCCGCCGATGGACAACATCTGCGAGCCGTATTCGGCCGTTGTGACGTGTCCCACCTGCTCGCCCTTGGCGTGCACTGCGGCGGTCTCGGGGCCAAGGTGCCGGTCGGTGTCGATCTTCACCTTCACGCCGCAGTAGCTGAAGATGCCCTCCGTCACCACTGTGACGGTATCCACGCCCGCGTGCTCGGCCGACACGATGAACGGCGCCGGCTTGTAGTCGGGATACGTGGTGCCGGCGCCGACACCGGTCACGAACGTGCGCTCTGGATCGAGCAGGTTGCCCTGCCATTCACGGTTGGCAAAAGCGACCACATCGCCGCCGGCGTCGACGGCCTTCTCCAGCAGCAGCACGGGATCGGCGCGCACCAGATGGCCGTCGTGATTGGCGTAGCGGTCGCAGGCGCCGGCGCGGCCGGGGCGGATGCGGCACAGCACCGGGCAGGCGTCGCAGCGGATGATGCCGTCGTCCTCGGCGGCGCCGAACTGCCTGGAACGGGCTTCCGCGGAGAGCTTGTCCGTGGCGCTCATGGAGTGCCCTCCCGCCGGGCGGGGTCAGACCCTGCGGGTCTGACCCCATGCTCCGACGCCGGTTGTGCCCTGGGGTCAGACCCGCAGGGTCTGACCCCGTTCGGCGCCTCGTTCAGCGCCGCCCACAGGCGGTGCGGCAGCGCAGGGATCTGCCGCACGGTAACGCCGGTCGCGTGGCGGATGGCGCCCAGGATAGCCGGGGGCGTGGCGATCAGCGCCGGCTCGCCCACGCCCTTGGCGCCATAGGGCCCCGTCGGCTCGGCATCCTCGATCAGGCGGATCTTGATGTCGGGCATGTCGCCCACGGTGGGGATCAGATAATCGTGCAGGTTCTCGGTGCGGCCGGGCAGGTACTCCTCCATCAGCGCCATGCCAAGCCCCTGGGCGATGCCGCCGTGGATCTGGCCTTCCGTCAGCGTCGGGTTGATCGCTCGGCCCACATCGTGGGCCGCCACGATGGAGAGCACCTTGACCGTGCCGAGCCGCATGTCCACCTCGGCCTCGGCCATCTGCGCGGCGAAGCCATAGGTACCGTAAGGGCTGCCCTGGCCGTCGGCGTCGAGCGGCGTGGCCGGCGGGTCCCAGGTGCCCATGCCCTCCAGCACAACGCCTTCG
>JBAPMW010000625.1:0-9570 GCA_049278815.1 Hyphomicrobiaceae bacterium | reverse complement strand
GGTGCGGCCCAGGCCATGTACGCAATTGCGGGCCGCACGACCACATGCCCACGGGGCCGGTGACAGCTGCTGTGCCCCGAGTAGCAGGCATCGATGCATCGCTGCCAGACGGAGAATGAGTGCCAGTAGGGCGCATCGGGCTCCTACTACGACGCACCAGAATTGCCGTCTGCTTCTGAAATAGGAGCGACCGCCCGTTGGTGAGTAGTCCTCAAACCAAGGCAGACTCTTGCTCCGCGCAGACGGCGAGCTATTCGTCACGGTTCAGCGACCAGCGCGCAGCGGGCGTAGTCGGCGCCGCGCGATGCGGCGCGCTGGAAAATGCCGGCCAGTCAGCGTGGCCAGTCACGGCAAGGTGGTTGGAGTCTCGACGAGGTCGCCGATGCAGAAATGAGCCATGTGCGCGACAGCTACGGCACTGTGGTAGTCACCGAATTCGGCAGTGGCTTCCTTGCCGGCGTACATTCGGGCGATTCCAGCGCCACCAGGGTGATGGGGTGCCCACTCGGAGATGTCGTAAACTTTTCCCGAGATGATGATCCAGCAGTCGTCTCGGGTGTTGTGCAGGGCGACCTCTTCGCGCGTGACGGGGCGTGTACCCTTGGCGGGAGCAGCTGGCATCCAGAGCTTGCGGGTGATCGCGGCGTAGTCGGCCTTGGCGGCTCGGCGGAAGTCCCACGGTCCTAATCTCTTGGGAGGCAATTCGGCGCCGATATTGCGGGCGTCGTACGCGTAGATCCAGGAGTCGTCCTCGCCGCCGCGCTTGTCGTGGGCAAAGGCTGGGCTGACCCGTTCGTCGAGCGTCTCGAGTAGCGCCTTCTGCGCAGCGGTGTCCTTGGCCCGCAAGTGATCGAAGGCGAATTTGGAGCCGAGTTGGAAGCGGGTGGCGCGGTAATGCCGCAAGCGTTCGTAGTGCAACATCGCTGTAGCCACATCGCGCCCGTGCAGGGCGAAGGCGCTAGCGAGCGCGGCGGCGTCCTCGAAGGACTGCGCGGCGCCTTGGCCAAACGTGGGAAGCATCGGGTGCGCCGCGTCCCCGAGCAGACAGATGCGGCCCTGCACCCAGGTTTCGAGCGCGTCACGATCGTAGAGGCCCCACTTCGTGGGACGAACGATCGCCCCCGCCAGAGCGAGCAGGTCGTCTCTACTGGCGCTCCCCGTGAATGCCTCGCCCACCTCGCGAAGGATCTCCTCCTGACTGACGGGAAACCAATCGCCCTCCTCCTGCTCGAACGCGGCAGAGTCGGGCTCATAACGGGCGATCCACACGTTCAACAACTCGCCGCCGCGCACCCAGTACGTCGTCGCCCCGCTCCTGTCGTTCCGATGGCGGTCCATGCTGAAGGAGTTGATGGGATTGTGGTCCAGCGGGCTGCCGTCAGCCTTGCGGAGCGAGGCGACCACCGTCCGCGGAATGAGCCCACGAAAGCAGGTCACCTCAGTCCAGCGCTTGGGACGCGGGTTCGGCCACGCCAGCTGCAACGTGGCAGAGTTGATCCCGTCGGCACCCACGAGAACCTCTCCCGTGGCGGTTCGACCATTCGAAAAGGTCGCCGTCACCTCGCCGGCGGTCTGACGCAACTGTGTCAGCCTGCAGTCCATGTGCACGGTGATCGGGCACGGCGCCCCGCTGTCGAGACCGAGCTCGAACACCCGCTTATACAGGCACATCAACAAGTCCAGCCTGTGCATGTGATGAAACCCGGCGCCGTCGCCCGCGGCGGTGACATGATCGAACGGCCTCTTTGTCACGCTCCCATCCGCGTTGAACTGCCGTGTCGACTCCAGAATTGCCGCCCGGCCACCGTCGATCGCCCCATCGGGGCCCTTGGGATCCCCGCCATCGAGGTCGACGCCCAGCCAACGACATATCCGCGCCCCGTTGGGCGGGATGTTCAACCCGGCGCCTGCGGTGCTGGGCACCTTCGTCTGCTCGTAGATATCGACCGATGCGAAGACGCCGGACTGTCGCAGCGCCAACGCCGTCATCAACCCGCCCATTCCCGCACCGACAATCACTGCCCGCATCCTGTCGTCCTTCCGAAGTAAGCGAACGCACCGATTTCCCACCTCGCGGCGGGAGTAAGGTGGATGTCGCCTGAACAGATGGGTCGAGACTAGCCGCGGGCGGACCGGCAATAAAGCAGCTTCTCGCGTGGACAGGAAGTGCCGACTCCACGATCACCAGCGAGGCCGTCATGGTCAGGGCTGAGAAAATCAACACTGGACAGGAGGTCTGCTTGCAGATCCCCAGCTCGCGTGGAGCTATGCAAGTCAAAGAGGGCCCCTCTGGGTCAAGTTGATGAATGGCACCCAGCGCTGGGCCCGACTGCTCAACCTCCGACAGCGACCGCTCTCTGCACGAACTGCGAACTCGACGCGACGGCTCCGACATCGACCTTCCGACGCAATTAAGCGGCTTGCCGAAGTGCGGGCGATCTGAGCAGCAGAAGCGGATTGAGGCGGAAAGCGATCTTGCCGCGCAAGCGCAAGACTGGATCACCGTCGTCTGGCGCAAGGACGCACCCGGCTCAGCGGATGACGACAGGCAGTCGCCAACCGACATCCACCGCTTATGCACCACCCGTTTCGGCCGCCGCAAATACCGCTCCAGTTGGCCGGTCGATTGAAAACCTATGGTCAGTCGGGTGACGGCGCCGCTGGATCGGACCGGGCAAACCCCGGCACGGCCAAAATGCAACGAGTGCATAAGCTTACGCTCGCAGGCGCAGAGTATTTTCTTGCTTCGCGCGCGCCGTCCCGTATGTAGGGGAGCCTGATTGCCGTCGGCCGGCTGCGCGCCGGCCCAAGACCGGTCGGACTGGCATGGCCTCGAAATTGGGCCCAGTCCGAGCCCGAAAGTGCAGGCAGGCATGAAAACCGATACTCCGCGCCCGATTCTGCTGAAGGACTATCGTCCGCCGAGCTATCTGATCGATAGCGTCAGGCTGGACGTGACCCTGCACAAGACCCGCACGCGGGCTCAGGCCCGGCTGAAGGTGCGTCCCAATCCGGCCGTTGCCAAGCCCGGCCCGTTGCGGCTTGACGGCGAGCTGCTGGACCTTGAGTCGATCGAGCTCGATGGCCGCAAGCTGACGCCGCGCGACTACACGCGAGGGAAGAAGACGCTCGTCATCCCCGCGCCGCCCAAGGGCGCGTTCGAGCTTGAGACGGTCACCTATTGCAACCCCGACGCCAACAAGGCGCTCACGGGGCTCTACGTCTCGAAGGGCATCTACTGCACCCAGTGCGAGGCCCAGGGCTTCCGCCGCATCGCGTATTTCCTCGACCGGCCGGACGTGCTCGCCACCTACACGGTGCGCATCGAGGCCGACCGCGAGGAGGCGCCGGTGCTGCTCGCCAACGGCAACCCGGTGGAGCGCGGGACGCTGGACGGCGGGAAGCGCCACTACGCCGTGTGGCGCGATCCGCACCCCAAGCCGTCCTACCTGTTCGCGCTGGTGGGCGGCAACCTCGCCTCCATCGCCTCGAGCTTCAAGACCGCATCGGGCAAGAAGGTCGATCTGCGCATCTACGTGGAGCCGGGCAAGGAGGGCCGCTGCGCCTGGGCCATGGACTGCCTCAAGCGCTCCATGCGCTGGGACGAGGAGCGCTTCGGGCGCGAGTACGACCTCGACGTGTTCAACATCGTCGCCGTGTCCGACTTCAACATGGGGGCGATGGAGAACAAGGGCCTCAACGTCTTCAACGACGCCCTGGTGCTGGCCTCGCCCGAGACGGCCACCGATGCCTCCTTCAGGGACATCGAGCGCGTCATCGCGCACGAGTATTTCCACAACTGGACCGGCAACCGCATCACCTGCCGCGACTGGTTCCAGCTCTGCCTCAAGGAGGGCCTGACCGTCTTCCGCGATCAGGAGTTCAGCGCCGACACGCGCTCCCGTGCCGAGCAGCGCATCGCCGAGGTGCGCACCCTCAAGGCGCGCCAGTTCCCCGAGGATGCCGGGCCGCTCGCCCATCCGGTGCGGCCCAGCCGCTATATCGAGATCAACAACTTCTATACGGCGACCGTCTACGAGAAGGGCGCCGAGCTGGTGCGCATGCTGCAGACGCTCCTGGGCCGGGACGGCTTCCGCAGCGGCATGGACCTCTACTTCGCGCGCCACGACGGCCAAGCCGCCACGGTGGAGGACTTCGTCGCCTGCTTCGCCGAGGTCTCAGGCCGCGACCTGACCCAGTTCATGACCTGGTACGCCCAGGCCGGCACGCCCAAGGTGGCCTGCACGCTCAAATACAACGCCCGCAGCCAGAGCGCGGAGCTCACCCTCTCCCAGACCCAGGCGCCGACGCCCGGCGAGCCCACGAAGAAGCCGCTGCACATCCCTGTCAGGCTGGGACTGCTCGATGCCAGGGGTCGCGACATGGATCTCGTGCTGGCGACGGGGGAGCGGCTGACGCACGGGCTCGTGGAGATCAGGAAGCACAGCGAGAAGCGCCGCTTCCGCAACATCGCATCGCCGCCGGTGGTCTCGCTGCTGCGCGACTTCTCGGCGCCTGTGAACCTGACCATCGAGCGCAGCGACACCGAGCTGGCCTTCCTGATGGCGCGTGACAGCGACCTCTTCAATCGCTGGCAGGCGGCGCAGGACTATGCCGCGCGTGTGCTGACCGCGGCCGTCGCCGCGCGCATCGCCGAGGAGCGGGCCCCCCGCCCCAACGCCTTCATCGACGCGCTGGCGGTGACGCTGGCCGACAGGAGCCTCGCGCCCGGCTATGTGGCCGAGCTTCTGAAGCTGCCGACCGAGAACGACCTCGCCCGCATCATCGGCAAGGACGTGGACCCGCTGGCGGTCCACCGCGCGCGCCGGGCGCTGCGCAAGGCCATCGCCACGCAGCTCTACGAGCCCCTGCTCGGTACCTACCGGCGCATGGCGACGCCCGGCCCCTACTCGCCTGCGCCCGAGCCCACCGGCCGGCGGGCGCTGCGCCACGAGGCGCTGGGTTACCTGACCGCCCGCGGCCGGCCCGAGGACGTGGCGCTGGCGGCCAGGCATTTCGAGGCGAGCCGCAACCTGACCGACGAGACGGCCGCCTTGGGCCTGCTGGCGCACTCCAGCACGCCCGCGCGGACCGCGGCGCTGGAGCGCTTCTACAAGCGCTGGAAGGGCGACCATCTCGTCATCGACAGCTGGTTCGCAGCCCAAGCGGCCTCCCCGCTTCCCGGTACGCTGGCCGCCGTCAAAAAGCTCACGCAGCACCCGCTGTTCTCCATCAGGAACCCCAACAAGGTGCGCGCCCTGATCGGCCAGTTCGCCGTCACCAACGCCGTCAACTTCAACCGCCCCGACGGCAAGGGCTACGACTTCGTCGCCGACCGCGTGCTGGAGCTCGACGCCTTCAACCCGCAGATGGCGGCACGCCTCCTCTCCGCCTTCCGGGGCTGGCGCATGCTTGAGCCGGCGCGCCGCGCCGCCGCCAGGCGCACATTGCAGCGGGTGGCCAGGACCAAGCCGCTCTCCAACGACGTGTTCGAGATCGTGTCGAAGATGCTCGAGTAGGCGATGGTCTCAGCCGCTCAGGCGGGGCTGCCCCGCCGCTTTCGCATGGCGTCAGGCGCTTCGCGCCCCAACGTCGGCGTAATATCTCAATCGGCGCAGCGAGGCGTACCGCACCGGCCCGCAGGAACGGGGATTTCTGAGCCTGCCTCATTTTTGAGATTGACTCATTTTCGGGTGTCATCTCTCATGTCAGGGCTTGCGGCCGAGGGGCTGCGATCCGGTCGCTGATGGTGCGGCGCAGCATGCGGAAGGTGCAGAAGAGAGAGCCGATGCCCCCGGTCGGCCGGTGGGGCGAGCGCGAGCAGGGCATCATCGAAGTGGCAACGCAGCTCTACCTGAAAGGCGGCTACGAGAACGTCACCATGGCGGCGGTGGCGTCGGCGGCGGGGCTGTCGGAGGGCACGCTCTACAATTACTTCCGCGACAAGCAGGACTTGCAGCTGCGTGTGAGTCTCACGGCCTTCGCGGGCCACACACAGGCCGCAGAGCGCGCGGTCGCCGAGTCGAGGAGCCTGCGCGAGGGGCTGGAGCGTCTGATCGCGATAGAGCTTGGTCTCCTGATCAAAGCCAAGGAGCTGTTCCTCGTGTGGCTGCGGGAGATGCGCACCTCCAACGGCTATGCGCAATCCGAGGCACGCAAGATGCTGCGGCTCTTCTCCTCGCAGCTCATCCACTTGTTCAAGAAGTGGGGTGCCGAGCCCGACCCGGCCCTCGGCCTCGACCTGCCGATGGTACGCGACATCGTGTTCGGGAGCCTGGAGCACATCGTCTGGACCGCGCGTGTGCAGCGGCGCGAGGATCAGCTCGACGTCGAGAGGCTGTCACGCGACCTGACCGCCGCCTATCTGCGCGCCTTCGGGCTCGACCAGGAGCACAAGCGCGCAGCCGGAAAAGTTGACCGCAAGCAGGCGAACGGCCGCCGGCCAGGCGGCGAGCGATCGACCGGAGGAGCCAGGCGCAAAGATAGACGCTTGGATTGACACCGGGCGGCTGGAGGTTTCCAGTCGCTGTCCCTGCACACACGCAAAGGGCCGCCACCGACAACGAGCGGCTTCGGGAAAAACGAAGGAAGGGCGTAAGGCGGCCCTCCGGGGAGGACAATGGTCGAGCTGTCTCAGCTGCTGGTCGGTGGCATCGCGCAAGGCTGCATCTACGGCCTGATCGCGCTCGGCTTCGTGCTGATCTACAAGGCCACCGAGATGGTGAACTTCGCCCAGGGCGACCTGATGATGCTGGGCACCTTCGTGGCGCTCACCTGCGTCGGCACCTGGGGGATGAGCTACTGGCTGGGGCTGGCGGTCGCTGCACTCGCCATGGCCGCCTTCGGCTATATTCTCGATGCCGCCGTGCTGCGGCGCATCATCGGCCAGCCGCAGTTCGCGGTGGTGATCCTCACCATCAGCCTGGGCTTCATCATGCGCTCGGCGGCCGGCTTCGTCTGGGGCAACGAGACGCTGAACTTCCCCGAAACGCCCTTCACCAACCAGATCGTAGACGTGGGCGGAGTGATCCTGTCCTGGGAGCACCTCTCCATCATCTTCGGCACCCTGGCCCTGGCGGCTCTGCTCTACCTGTTCTTCAACTACACCAGGCTCGGCAATGCCATGCAGGCGGCGTCCCAGAACCAGCTCGCCGCCTACTACGTGGGCATACCGGTGAAGCGCATCAACTCGCTGATCTGGGCGCTGTCGGCCATCGTCGCCACCATCGCCGGCGTGCTGTTCGCGCCGATCTCGCTGGTGGAGCCCAGCAACGGCTTCTACGGCATCAAGGCCTTCGCCGCCGCCGTGATCGGCGGATTCGGCAGCCTTATGGGCACGGTGCTCGGCGGGCTCATCATCGGCGTGACGGAGACGCTGGCCGCGCGCTACCTGCCGCCGGGCTTCAAGGAGATCGTGGCCTACCTCCTCATGCTGGTCGTGCTGATGCTGCGGCCGCACGGGTTGTTCTCGACGTTGCAGCGCAAGAAGGTCTGAGGGCGGCTCCCGTGCGCATCCTGTTCAAGACCGCCTACCTCGACGACATCCGCCTGCTCCAGCACGGCGGCCAGGTCTTCTGGTACAGCCTGCTGGCGCTGGCGGCGCTGGTGGCGCCGTGGCTGCTGCCGGTGTTCTACGTCGGCGAGCTCACCCAGATCTTCATCCTGGCGATCGCCGGCGTGGGCCTCATGCTGCTGATCGGCTACACAGGGCTTGTCAGCCTCGGCCACGGCGCCTTCATGGCGGTCGGCGCCTACACCAACACCTACCTCGTCACCAAGGGCGTGCCCTTCCTCATCGCGTTCCCCGCCGCCGGCATCGCGGCGCTGATCGCGGGCGTCATCATCGCCGTGCCCGGCAACCGCATGTCGGGCATCTATCTCGCCATCGCCACGCTCGCCTTTGCGCAGATCGTGGAGCAGGTCATCATCCGCTGGGAGCATGTGACGCGCGGCTTCCAGGGCATGGCCGTGCCGCCGCCGGACATCCTCGGCCAGCCGCTGACGCAGGGCTGGCAGCTCTACTATCTCTGCCTGGCGGTGCTGGCGCTGGTGGTGCTCGCGACCGTCAACCTGGTGCGCTCGCCCACGGGGCGCGCCCTCGTCGCCATCCGCGATTCTGAGATCTCGGCGCAAAGCCTGGGCGTCAACGTGTTTCGCTACAAGACGGCGATCTTTGCGCTGAGCGCCTTCATCACCGGGCTGGCGGGCGCGCTGCTGGCGCACCGCATGCGCTTCATCTCGCCCGACGCCTTCAACTTCCTGATGTCGATCCAGCTGCTGCTGATGGTGGTGGTGGGCGGCCTCGGCTCGATCCACGGCGCCATCCTCGGCGCCATCTTCGTCGGTGCGCTGCCGCAGGCTCTCGCGATCATGCGTGAGTACCTGCCGACGGCGATCGCCCGCACGCCGGGCCTGGAGCCGGCGCTCTTCGGGACGGTCATGGTGGCCATCGTGCTGTTCGAGCCGCTCGGGCTCTACGGGCGCTGGCTCAAGATCAAGGCCTTCTTCGACTACTTCCCGCTCTATCGGCGGGCCACATTCAAGCGCCAGAGGGCCTATCTGAAAACGGAGCGCGTGCGGTGAGCCTCGCTGCGAAAAGTCGTGAAATCGTGAAATCGCCAAGTCGTGAGATCGATTTCACGACTTCACGATCTCACGACTTCACGAGAGCCCTGATCGAGGCTCGCAATCTGTCGATCGCGTTCGGCGGCATCAGGGCGGTCGATGACGTGAGCTTCAGTGTGGCGAAGGGCGAGATCTTCGCCATCGTCGGCCCCAACGGTGCAGGAAAAAGCACCATCTTCAACCTTATCAGCCGCATCTACGAGCCAACCGGCGGGCAGCTGCTGTTCGAGGGCGAGGACATCACCAGCGTCGCCCCCCACACCATCGCCGGTCGCGGCATCGCCCGCACGTTCCAGAACATCGAGCTGTTCGAGCACGCCACGGTGCTCGACAACCTGCTGATCGGTCGCCACTGCCGGGCGAGGCCCAACATCCTGGCCGAAATTCTGTTCACGCCGGGCGTCAGGCGCGAGGAGCTGCGCCATCGCGAGGCGGTGGAGGAGGTGATCGACTTCCTCGACCTCGCCAACTACCGCGAGCAGCGCATCGCCGGCCTGCCCTACGGCGTGCGTAAGGTGGTGGAGCTGGCCCGTGCGCTGTGTGCCAAGCCGAAGCTCCTGCTGCTCGACGAGCCCGCCTCCGGCCTCAACACCGAGGAGACCGAGGAGGTGGCGTTCTGGATCGACGACATCAAGAACGATCTCGGCATCACGGTGGTCATGATCGAGCACGACATGTCGCTCGTGTCCGCCGTCTCGGACCGGGTGCTCGCCCTCAACAACGGCCGCATGCTGGCACTCGGCACGCCAGCCGAGGTGCAGTCCGACCCGGCGGTGATCGAGGCGTACCTGGGAGGCGAGGCGCCGTGAGCGAGCAGACGCCGCAATTGTGCCAAGCGCGCGCCACAACGTCCGCTCCCCCCTTGCGGGGGAGGGACAGGGTGGGGGGGATTGCAGAACATCGAAGGTCGGGAGTCCCCCCACCCCTAGCCCCTCCCCACAAGGG
>JBAPMW010000624.1:0-2186 GCA_049278815.1 Hyphomicrobiaceae bacterium | reverse complement strand
AAGCAGCCCCAGCAAGGCGGCGACGGCCAGCGTCAGTGCTGCGCCTGCAACTCCGGCGGCGGCATGCGAGAGGAAGGCATGGCTGCGGATCAGCCGGAACACCCAGGCGACGGCCGCCGCCACCCCGCCGGCGAGTGCTGCAAGCCAGGCGCCGCCCGTCCATTGCTGCCTCGCTCCCGCGTCGGACGGAGGAGGCGGCAGCGCCGTCGTGGCCGGGTCAGGCTTGGGCCCTCCCGGGGGGCCTCCCGGGGGGCCTCCCGGGGCACCGCCCGGCGGTGCGGCCTGGCTGCTGCCGCCCCGGCCGACCTCGGTTGCCTTCAGGTCGAGCGTCGCATAGGGGCGCCGGGGGCCATCGCCGGGCCGGGGTTGGCCTGTGCCAGGGTCGTCCGTCTTGTCGGTCATCGCTGGAACCCGGGCTGGAATCCTGGCATCAGGGCGGGAGCGCGCGCATGCTCGCCGCTTCGCGTTAACGAAATTGCGCAAGCACCTGATCTGGTTGTCGACCGCCTCGCCAGTTGCGCCCGTCGCTAGCCGTCCGATTGTGCCGCGGTCCTGTCGATCAGGGCAAGCACTTCTTCAAGGCGCGGCGCCTCGGCGATCTCGGTGGGAACCGCCCCAAGCGGCTTGAGCTGGCGGGCGACGGCAGCCGACAGGCAGAAATGCGGCAGCGCGCGCACCGTCGCCGTGAGCCCGTGCTTGGCCACCAGCCGCGCGTAGACGGCGGCCGTGCGCGGCGACATGAGCAGCACGCCGTCGATCTCGTGCATGACGAGCGCCTCCACGGTCGCCTCGCCGAACGCCGGGGCCGCGATCATGCGGTAGATGACGGGCTGGCGCACGCGGAAGCCGTGCGCCTCCAGCTCGACCGCCAGATCGTAGGCCAGGGTTTCGCCTGCCAGGTGCACCAGGACGCCGGCCGCGGGGTCGAGCACCGAGACGATGTGCGCCACCAGCTCGGCGGCGGTGCCGGCCCCCGTCACCACCGTCCCGAATCCCAGCGCCCGCGCTTCTGCCGCCGTCGCCCTGCCGACGGCAAACAGCGGCAGCTGCCGCGCCAGGGCCAGCGCCGGGCTCGATTTCAGCGCGCGCAGTGCATTGCGGCTGGTGGCGATCAGCGCCTGCGCACCCTCGAGATCCACGGCATCGGTGCCCTCGAAGGACACGCTGAGAAGCGGCTCCGCCACGGCCTCATGCCCGGCCTCCTCCAGGAGGCCGCCCAGCATGAGGGCGTCGGGCTCGGGCCGTGTGACGAGGAGGCGCATGGCCGCGCAGCATAGCACAATGCGCGCGATTGCTGCGACGCTCGTGGCTCGGAAGAGGGCCCAATCGACCGCGCTTGACGGGATGCCTGCGCTGGGCCAGCGACGGGCACTCCCTAGGCGCCGGAGCTCCCGGTGACCGTCTTGGCCTTGCAGCGCCCGGCCCGCGCCGGCGCCTCACCACGCCTTCCGGGGGCAGGTACCCCGGCTCACGGCCCCAAGAAGCCGCTCACGACGCCGGATATCGCCCAGCGTGTCATGGCGGAGCGGGGGCTGGATACGGCCAACGTCCGGCTGCTCAAGCTCATGGCGAAGTGGGCGGGGGCTTGCCCGCGGGGCTTGCAGAAGGAAGGTGCAGTATCGCGTCAGCCGGGGCCGGGGCAGTCATGTTGTGGGAGTTGGTGCGGTAGGCTTTTTCGGCCTGTAGTCTCTTTTATCGACGCAAGCCTCGTAGGCGGTGCGTTCGATCCTGACCCAGTGCGTATTGTTGATGCCTCGGAAATGTTTGACGGCGGGGCTGTATGGAAATGCCGATGCAATCTTAATCCATCGCTTCTGATCGACGGAGGTCGCACGGATCTCGTCAGCGACCTCAGACAGATCTTGGTCCCTGCTAAAGATGACGGCAACGTCGTATTCCGCTTTGTGAGCTAGACGAATCACATCAAGCGCGAGGCGCACGTCGATGCCCTTCTCATCCCCATCAAGGAAGGCGTACGTCGTCCCGTCGGGCAGTCGCACTTCCTTGTTCCGATACTTCAAGGGACGCATGAAGACCTTGACGCCTTCTCTCCCCATCTGCGCGGCCTTGGCGTTCCAGAAATGGTTCCACATGGGCTTGTCGGCTTCATCTGGGATGCCCGTGTAGAATTGGACGCCAGTACAGTTCCAGTTGTTGATCCCGCACACGTAATGTGAGAGAGCGGA
>JBAPMW010000623.1:0-3539 GCA_049278815.1 Hyphomicrobiaceae bacterium | reverse complement strand
GAGGAAATCTCGCGCCATCCGGGCGTTGCCGCGCATTTCCCCGTGGTGGCGCAGGCGGCGGCCTCCATCGCCGGCCCCACGCATCGCAGCATGGGCACGCTGGGCGGCAATCTCTGCCTCGACACGCGCTGCATCTTCTACAACCAGAGCCAGTGGTGGCGCGCGGCCAACAATCACTGCCTCAAGACCACTGGCGACGTATGCCACGTGGCGCCCAAGAGCCGCGGCGTGTGCTTCGCCACCTTCAGCGGCGACCTGGCACCCGCGCTGATGGTGCTCGACGCCGAGGTGGACCTGGCCAGCCCCGAGGGCCGGCGCACGCTCTCCTTGCGGGACCTCTACACCGGCGATGCGCGCCACGACGGCTCCGGCCGCGGCGACGGCAAGCACTATCTCGCGCTGCTGTCGGGCGAGTTGGTGGTCGGCGTGCGCGTCGCCGCCAAGCCAGGGGCCATCCCCGGCCTGCGCTCGGCCTACGACAAGATCCGCATCCGCCGGTCGATCGAGTATCCGGTCGCCGGCGTGGCCGTGGCGCTCAGGCGCGACGGCGGCACCCTCGCCGACCTGCGCATCGCCATCACCGGCACCAACCCGCGCCCGGTGCTGCTGGAGGGCACGCCCGCGCTGTGCGGCGGCCCGCTCGACGACCGCGTCCTCCAGGGCGTCGATGCCCTGGTGCGCGACCAGATCATGTCGATGAAGACGACCTTCACCCCCGGCCACTATCGCCGCCGCATGGCCGGCGTGCTGGCGCGGCGCCTGGTGCAGGGGCTGTGGGAGGAGCCCCACCGGCACGGCTGAAAGCGCGCAGCTCCCAACCGTGCCTTTGGCGCCTCGGTTACGCGAAACGCTCCACCATGGCGCAGACGTTCATCAAAGCGGCCATCGGTTAAGGTTGCATGAAGCAGCCGCCGCTTTGGGCGTCGGCTACCCGAGCCGCAGCAGGTTGCGCACCGCGAGCAGGAACAGGAAGATCAAGAGGCCGCTCGCCAGCGCCTGCAGCGTGGAGGCGGCGCCGGGCCCTTTGAGCGCGGATGTGGGAGCGCACCGCGTCAGGCGAGATGCGTCTGCGCGTAGGCGGCGCGCAAGGGGCAGGCGAAGTCGATGCTCTCAAGGCGCAGGGTGCCGTTGGCACCGATCGCATCGGGTTGGGCCGGCCAGCGGCCGTCGGCGCCGCGCCGCAGCAGCTCGGCCAGGACGCGCACGGAGTGCACCACGACGATCTCGCGCACGCTTGCGACGGTGGTGTAGGCCCAGACGTTGTCCCAGGTGTCGGTGGCGTTGCTGGGCGACAGGATCTCGACCAGCGCCAACGGGTCCGGCAACGCGCGGTGCCCGGCGGTGTCCGGCGTGCACGTGATGCCGAGGTCCGGCACGCGCATGTTGATCTGGGGATGGATTGCGGTGATCACGCCGGGGTCGCAGACGACCCGGCATGGACTGCCGGCGGCGGCCAGGGTGTTGCCGATCAGGCGACCGAGCGCCGATTGAATCGTCCCGTGCGTCGGGCTGCCGGGCGATATGGGGCGCAGCTCACCGTTGACAAGCTGGAACCTGCGGCCGCTGCGGTCCCCCGGCCAGTCGAGGAACTCGGCAACCGTCACAGCGCGCGGCCGTCTGCTCAGGGCGTCGTGCATGGTCGATCTTCCGCCGACATGTCTAACATAATTGCCGGTTGGGGCGAAAGCACATTCGAGGCAACACCGTAGGGTGCGATGCGGCGCAGCGGCATCGCACCGGTGTCCGGTGCAATCGCGCTTTCGCCCCATTGCACCCTGCGCCCGACCCTACGCCAGCGTCTCGAACACCCGCCGATACCCCATCACCGCCGGGTCGAACAGGATGTCGCTCGGGCGCAGCGGGCGCGCCAGGGCGAGGCCCTCCAGGGTGCGGCACCGCGACAGGGCCACATACGCCTGGCCGTGAGCGAAGGTGCCTCTCCCCAGGTCGATATAGACCTTGTCCAGGGTGAGCCCCTGACTCTTGTGGATGGTGAGCGCCCAGGCGAGCTTCAGGGGGAACTGCTTGAAGGTGCCGGCGACCGTCTCGACGACGGTCTCCAGCTCCTTGTCGTAGGCGTAGCGGCGGTTCTCCCAGGAGACGCGTTCGACCTCGTGCTCCTCGCCGTCGATCTCCACCCACACCTTGTCGGGCTCGACCCTGGAAACCCGCGCGATCGTGCCATTGACCCAGCGCCGGTCCGGGTCGTTGCGGAGCAGCATCACCTTGGCGCCGCGCTTCAGCACCAGGCTGGCGTCAGTCGGCTGGGCGCTGTCGTTGAACTCGCCGGTCAGGCTCGCCTGGTAGGTCTCCGCCCGCCCGTCGAGGTGCGCCAGGTAGGCGTCGTTGATGCGCTTGGCGGCGGCGTTGGTGGGCACCAGGATCACGTAGGGCTCGCCCTCCGACAGGGTACGGATCGGATGCACGCGCTCGTTCAGGAGGGCAAGGTCATCCTCGCCCGCCTCGCCGTCGCGCACCTTGTTGAGCACGTCGATGAGGGCCTGATCGCGCTGGCGGAACACCTCCGAGAGCTCGATCAGCGCCGTGCCGCGGCCCTCGCGCAGGCTCCCCACGTCAAAGAAGAACGGCCCGCCATGCTCGGTCTCCAGGTGCGCCGCCATCTCGCCCTCGTTGACCACGGGCGGCAGCTGGTGCAGGTCGCCGAACATGGCGAGACGCACGCCGCCGAACGGCTCGCGCGATTTGCCCCGGTTGATGCGCAGCGACTGGTCGATGGCCCACATCAGGTCGGAGCGCACCATCGACACCTCGTCGACCACGACGAATTTCAGCTTGCGCATGATGCGGGCGTTGCGGCTGCGGCGGATGTCGTCCTTGCGGATGAGGCGCGGCGGCAGGCCGAAGAACGAGTGGATGGTCTGCCCGCCCACGTTGACGGCGGCGAGGCCGGTGGGGGCCACCACCACCATCTTGTCCTCCAGCAGGTCCCTGAGGCACTTGAGCAGCGTGGACTTGCCGGTGCCGGCGCGGCCGGTGACAAACAGGTGCCCCTTGCCCTCGCGCAGGTACTCGTGCGCGGCCAGGAACTCCGACGTCGGCTTCACATGCGAGGGCCAGGTGCCGCTCGAGGGCGGTACAGGCGATACGGCGACAGGGTCTGCGCGCATGCGGGCTCGCCTTTCGCGTTGACGACTCGGCACGGAAGGTAGCAGCAACCGGCGGTGCGGGGAATCGTAGGGTGCAATCGGGCGCAGCGCGATGGCACCGTTGTGCCTCCGACGAGCGTACCGGTGCAATGCGCTCGCTTCGCTCGCTTATTGCACCCTACGACCCCACCTCCTCCGGCTCGAACCGATACTTCCTTGAGCAGAACTCGCAGGTGACGGTGAGGCTGCCGTCGGGCTCGCGCAGGTCGGCGAGCTCGGCTGCGCCGAAGCGCTGCAGGTAGAGGTCGATGCGCTCGCGCGAGCAGCGGCAGACCTCGGCGAGGCCGGTGGCGGGCACCACGCGCACGCCCTCCTCGTGGAACAGGCGGTAAAGCAGGCGCTCGGGCGTCAGCATCGGGTCGATCAGCTCGT
>JBAPMW010000622.1:0-3343 GCA_049278815.1 Hyphomicrobiaceae bacterium | reverse complement strand
CCCCTAACCCCTCCCCACAAGGGGGAGGGGGATCCGGTTGGCGCTTGCCTCCAGTTACGTGCGGTTGCCGCCCCCATCCTGGAGCTGGGAGCTAATGGTCCGTCCGTTGGCGTCGTGACTAAACTCTGCTTAGAGCATTCTCCATTTCACTTGCATCGCGCGGGCACTTGGAAGTGCATGCGGATCGGTCTTGGCGCAGTGTGCCGTCGCGTGTCCCATCCACCAACGTCATCCGGGTGCTGCTTGGGCCTGTAAAGGCCCAAGCGGGAATAGGCCGGGACCCATGCACCTCAAAACGGCTCGCGCGTTCGTGCCCACGCGGCAGCCGCGGAGCCGTCACGCCTACCATCCGTTCCGTGAGCAAGCGCGAAGGTGCATGGGTCCCGGCCTTGACCCGCAAGGGCGCTGCCGCGCCCTCGCGGCGCCGGGATGACGTTACTGAAAGGTTGCACGCAACCCCTCACGACTCCAACGGTTCGACCCTGCCTGTGAAGCGGCCCACTTGAAGTGGAAAATGAGCTATATCGGCTTCTCGCCGACCAGCTGCTCCAGCGTCGGGATGAGCTCAAAGCGCTCCTTGAGAAACGGATTGACGGTGAGCGCCCGGCGATAGGCGGCGAGAGCCTCGCGGTACTGCCCCCTGGCGATGCGGATGAGACCCATGCCGGCCAGCGCGCCGAAGTGCCTGGGCTCCAGGGTCAGCACGCGGTCGATGTCAGCGAGGGAGCGGTCGTGCTCCCCGGCGAGATAGAGGGCCGTGGCACGCTTGTTCCACGCCTCTGCCCAATCGGGCGCGCGCGCGACCATATCGTCGAGCATCGGCAAAGCCAGAGGGTGCAGACCCTGGCCGAGCAGCGCGGCCACTCGCTCCATCGACTCGTCGAGCTCGGGGGTGCCGGTGCGTTGCCACAGCCTCCAGATCTCGGCGACGGCGGCATCGGCCTCCTTCTCGTCGGTGGTGGATTTAAGCCGGCCGAACAGCTCGTCCAGCCGCTGCGCCTTTGCCGCTGCATCGGGTTGAGGCTGGGCCCTCCCCGGATCGGCGGACAGGACCGCGGCGACGGTGACAAAGACGAGCAGGACCACCCAAGCGGGCCTGCATGCCGGGGAAGCGCTGCGCATGGGGCCTCACGCAGAAGGAGCGCGTCCCATCCTACTCCGAGCCATGATCGGTGCAAGTATTCAGGTCTCATTCAGGTGATGGATGGCAGCAGTTACGAGCGGTGCTTCCTGTCGCTATTCTCTATCCTTGGGAGGGCGCGGCCTCCGCCAGCCGCCTCTGCCCGCCAGCCGCCTTCACGGGGACGATTGGGCAGGCACGAAACTCTACTGGGGCAGTCGAAAAGACGCCCAGGAAGGAGAACCGGTGCGACGGATTTTATTTGCGATCCTGGTGGCGGCGTCGAGCGGCGCTGCCTTGGCCGATACGGCATGTATTCTCGATCCCAAGCTGCCCAAGAGCTGGCAGCCGCCGGCCGACCTGCGGAAGAGCTTGAATCCGGCGCCGTGGTCAACGAGCGAAGCGAGGGACGCTGAAAATGCGGTAGAAGGCGGCATCGATGAGATGATCGGCTTGTTCAGGCAGAAGCCTGCGGCCGTCGGGAAGCTCTTTGACGACTCGATTGCGGCGCTGCTGCAGGCCCTCGCGGCCAGTGCGAACAAGCCAGAGCTCGACAGCAAGATCCGCGAGGCAACGCACGCCAACCTGACGGCGCTGCTCGAACCTTATCTCAAGCGCGATCCGAAGTCGGCGACGTGCGATGAATTCGAGGATCTGCTGCCGCTTGCAATATTCGCCCATGGCATTTTTCCGGCCCGACACAAGCTGACAGATGCTGTCACCGGCCGCACCAACGCCGCCTATCGCGCCTGTGGCTCGCTCGAAGCTGCGACTGAGCACATCCTCAAGAAAGTCCGGACCGACAATCAAGACCCCGAGGAATACCTCGATCACCTCGAGGATCTATTTGACCTCTATGCCTGGGCACTTTTGTTGATCGAGGCTGAGCTCTATCCGGATATCAGGCTGCCGGCTGAAGCCCGCGCATTCGGTGAAGCGGCATGGAAGCATTTCGGGACTTTGGCGCTGCCCGGAGCCGGAAAATTCGAGAAGGGCGTCAAGGACGAAAGGTTCGTCACGCTCGCCGATCTTGCCACCCACCTCTCGCACATACCGTCCGGCCTCGGGCGCTTTCCCATCTACGTCTCGGACCAACCGGACCTCTATGTTTTCCTGCGCGAGAGCTTCTATCCGATGATGCAGTCAGGGGACCGCGATCTGTTTGCGCTGTTTGTCGATACGCTTCGGCAATATGGCTGCAATCCGGAGAACGACACGCAGGTGCGAGACGGCACCCGCTACCTGCTTGAGGACTATCGCCGTCGCGGTGAAAAGTGGATGAACTACCACGAGGCGCGCAAGACCTTCAGCGACCCCGTCGAATACGTCCGGATCCATCATGCGTGGACAGCTGTGCTGGGCGTTCGGGATCGCAGGCTGAAGCCGCCGGAGCCGGGTACCTATGGCAGCATCGTTCGCCGCTGGTTGCCGCCTCCGCCGCAACGGAACTGACGTTGCGCTATCCCCTTTCATCTATGAGGGGCTGCTCGCGGGCTCGAAACCAACGACAGCAGTTCTGAGCAGTCAATCAACGATGGGCGGGTCGTAATGAGAAAGTTATGCTTGGCGTTCCTGTTGTTGATGTATGGAGCAGCCACCTACGCCGAGGCGTCCGACCCGCTTTGTGTGCTCGACCAGGATAAGGTACCTTTAAGTTGGCAACCACCGGCCAAGTTGAAGAAACGCTTGAATTCCGCGCCATGGTCGGAGGCCGAGGCCAAAGACGCCCAGTATGCGATGGAAAAGGGCGTTGATGAGATGATCTCCTACCTCGAGCGCAAGCCGTCCGCCGTCGAAAGCATGTGGGCGGATGCGATCGAAGCCCTGATTCAGGTGACCTACGCCAGCGCGAACACGCCGGCCTTCGATGCCAAGGTGCGCGACGCTGCGCGCCGGCACCTGGCGACATTGATTGACCTGTCATTCAAGCGCAAACCCGATCTGGGGCAGCTGACTTGCGGGGATTTCAAGCGCCTCTTGCCGCTCGCCATATTTGCGCACGAGCTTTACCCGGCTGGCGACCAGCGGACGGCCGAGATAACGAAACACGCAAATTCTGCATATCGCGCCTGCGGGTCGCTCGAGGCCGCCACGGGTGCCGACCTGCAAGAGACGCTGGCGCAGCAGCAAATTCCCCCGGACCAGCTGTTCAAGGTCTATATCTGGGCCCTCTGGTTCGCTGAGGCCGAGCCGCACCCGGCTATCGAGCTGCCTGCCGAGGCC